>NZ_JANJZL010000005.1:0-196873 GCF_024623155.1 Anaerosalibacter massiliensis | reverse complement strand
TAATACATTATCTGGTGACGATAGCAGAAGGGTCACACCTGTTCCCATACCGAACACAGAAGTTAAGCCTTCTAACGCTGATGGTACTTGAGTGGAAACACTCTGGGAGAGTAGGAAGTTGCCAGATTTATACATAGAATAGAAGCTCTATCTCGTAGGTCGAGGTAGGGTTTTTTTATTTTTATAAAATAGATAAACATAAAAATGTCTCTCTATAGTATCTTTAATAATAAAAGTCAAGTTTTAAGATAATGATTTTTCATAAGATAGGCCTTTTTAGAATATAGTTATATAGCTATCTATGAAAGGAGGAGCACTATGGATAAGAACTCACTTAAACTTGCTTTCATTTATATAGGTACGATTATTGGAGCAGGATTTGCTTCAGGTAGGGAGATAATAGATTTTTTTGGGGAATATGGAGTTAAAGGAATTTTAGGAATGATTTTAAGCGGTTTTTTATTTATGTTTGTAGGAGCTTTTTTCCTATCTAAAATATATGAAAAAAAGATAAATGGATATAAAGAGTTAATAGATAATGTATTTGGAGAAAAAATAGGTTTCATCATAGACACTATAATTATATTTTCATTATTTATAGGTTTTTGTATTATGGTTTCTGGTTCTGGTGCACTATTTAATCAAGAATTTAACTTTTCTAAAAACATAGGTATATACTTAATGGTAGTACTTTCTTTTATAGTTTTTTTATTTAGTATTGAAGGACTTTCTTTCATAAATTCTATATTAGTTCCATTATTAGTATTAGGTATTATTTGTTTTGGAGGAAATGTAATTTTAAAAAATGGATTTGTTTTTAGCAATTTAGATGGGATAAAATATACAAGTAAAGGAAATTTTATAACTTCTTCTATTTTATATGTTAGCTTTAATAGTTTACTTTTGGTTGTGGTACTATCTTCTCTATTACCTATTATTCCAGATAAAAAAACTGCAATAAAAGGAGGAATATTCGGAGGACTAGTATTAGGAATTTTAGGATGTTTTATTTTAATATCTTTGTTGATTCTTTATACTCAGGTTTATGCATTAGATATACCTATGCTTAAAATATCAGGCTATGAAGGTGAAATATATAGTAAAATTTTTAGCATTATATTATGGTTTGCAATGTTCACTACTGCTATAGCAAATGGATTCGGATTTATAGAAAGGATTTCTAAAAAAAGAAATAAAACATTAATTTCTTTAATATTTTGTTTATGCTCTATACCATTAGCTAAATTAGGATTTTCAAATCTTGTAGCAACAATATATCCTATATTTGGATATTTTGGAGGATTTATTTTAATATTTTTGATAATTAGCTTGATATAAAGATTGTAGTATAATAAAAGAAAAAGGATGTGGATTAAATGCCTTATATAAAAATAAAGGATAAAAATCTATATTATAGAGAATATGGAGAAGGAGATGTTTTAGTATTTTTAAATGGTATGATGATGAGTACCACTAGCTGGTCTCCATTTATAAAGTTTTTTTCTAGTGAATACAAAATACTCTTAGTAGATTTAATAGATCAAGGTCGCTCAGATAAGGCAGATACTTTTTATACTCAAGATATGCATGTTGAAATGCTTAAGGATATTTTTGAAAAATTAGGATACCATAAGGTACACCTTATAGGTACATCCTATGGTGGAGAAATAGCTCAATTATTTACATTAAAATATAAAGATATGGTTAGATCTTTAATACTTTCTAATACAACTAGCTATACTGATGAATATATTAAGAAAGTAGAAAAAGAATGGTATCAATTAGCAGAAGCCCATGATGATAATTTATTTTTAAATACAGTTATCTCTAGTGTATATTCGGAAAATTTTTACAAAGAGAATATTAAATGGATTGAAGGAAATAAGAAACAAATTAAGAGAATATTGGATAAAGAATGGTATAAATCATTTATGAGAGGAATCATAAGTACTTATGATTTTAATGTAAATAATCAATTAAACCAGATTAGAATCCCTACATTAGTTATAAGTTCAGATTTAGATACAGTGATACCTATGAAATATCAACAAATTATTTATGAAAAGATTCCTTTATCTAGATGGATTGTAATAAAAGATTCAGGACATGCTTCCATATATGAAAAGCCTTATGAATTTATGTTGGTAATATTAGGTTTTTTAAAAACTATGGATTTTAAGTTAAATAAATAATATAAAATATGTTAAAATGTTAGCGAAACAGTACACTTTAATTTCTAAATAGCTACTAATGTTTGAAATATATAACAGTTTTTTTACGAAATAGTCAATTTTGTTTTGATTATGAACCTAAAGTTTGTATAATTATTTTAATTTTAAGAAATATTTGTTTATTATATTTTATTTAAATTTTTATATTCCTGTTGAATACTGTCTTTTGAGAAGAATATAAAAAATATGGCACAATTTTTGCAATAAAATTATGGTATATTACTGATTTAAATGTTGAAATTCTATAATTAAAATAAATTTGGAGGTGCTTTTTATGTCAATGTTTAAAACTAGCGATGGAGTTAATCTTTATTATGAAGTAGCAGGGGAAGGAAAACCAATTGTATTTATTCATGGATGGACTGCAGATCATACAAGTTTTGAAGCACAAGTAAAAAATTTAAGTTCAGAATTTAAGATAATTACTTATGATCTTAGAGGACATGGAGCTTCTGATAGGCCAGAAAAAGGCTTAACGATGAATAGATATGCTGTTGATTTAGAAGAATTAATGGAATATTTAGAATTAAAAGATGTAGTTCTTGTAGGTTGGTCTATGGGTTCGTCAATAATTTTTGATTATGTAAGAACCTATGGTGTATCAAGACTTTCATCAGTTGCTATAGTAGACATGACTCCTAAACTTATTAATGATGATGAATGGAAAATGGGGCTCTATCATGGAAAGTTTACAATAGAAGATACATTTGATGCTTTGACTACTATGTGCAATAATTGGATGGATTTTGCTGAAGATTTTGCTAAGGATGCAATACCATATCTTAGTGAAAAGGAATTAGAACCTATATTAGAAGCATTAAATACTAATACACCTCATATAATGTATTCAATGTGGACTGCAATGTCAGCTAATGATTATAGAGATGTATTAAAAGATATAACTGTTCCAACGTTAATTATATATGGTGAAAAGAGTACATTATATTCAGAAGAAACAGCTAGGTATTTAAAGAAAAACATACAAAATTCAAAACTTGTTCCATTTGAAAATTGTACTCATTTTCTAGTAGTAGAGAATCCAGATAAACTTAGCAAGGTAGTCAAAGAAATTGCTTTGAAGTAAATTCATAATAAAGATAATGGTGTAATAGGAATGACTAAGCTTAGGGAAATGCAGTAGCACTAGGTTTTATCCATACTCCTATGACAGCCTGAAAAAGTATTGAAAGGTATACTATTAAGTAGATTAGGACAACCAAAGGAAATAGCAAATGCTTATGGTTTTCTAGCTTCAGATGAAGCAAGCTATATAACTGATACATTATTAACTGTTTATGAAGGAAAAGTATTATAAAATATAATCAAAATTGATTAAACTAACATTCATAATTTATGAGTGTTAGTTTTTTTATGCTATATATAATATAAATGTTATAATAAAATAAATGAATAAGATAAAATTTTTAGGTATTTTATATAGGGGTGTATTATAATGTCTGAAAATAAAATTGATTTATATAATCTAATCAACTCTTTAAGTTTAGGAGTTTTGATAGTAGATAAATATGGAAAAATAATATATTTAAATTGTGAAGGGTTGAAAATATTAGATTTAAATGAAATTAAAGTTTTAAATAAAAATGCAATAGATATATTACCTGAATTTAAAATGGAAAGTTTTTTAAAAGATAATAGAAAACATAAAGCCCATACTTTAAAATATAATAATTCAGATATTATTGTAGTGAAGAAAACAATTACTAATAATGATTCTATTGAAGGAGCTTATGCATTTTTTCATAGATTGAGTATTTATAAAAAGTTTATTAGACAATTTGATACTGAAATAGAAACAGCCCATTTATTAAAAACTATAATGGAGACTACAAATGATGCTATTGTATATGTAAATAAAGAAGGGTATATAGAGATGTTAAGTAAACCATATGCAGAATTTTTAATGATAGATAGACATAAAGTCATTGGAAAACATGTAACAGAAGTTATAGAAAACACAAGGATGCATACTGTAATTAAAACGGGAATTTCAGAAATAGCAGAAATTCAACAAATTAAGGGAAATAAAATGATTGCAACTAGAATTCCTATATTTGTAAATGGGAAAGTAGTAGGAGCAGTAGGAAAAGTATTATTTAGAGATATAGATGAATTAAATGCCTTATACAAAAAGATAAGTAAAATAGAAAAAGAGTTAAATCTTTATAAAGATGAATTTAAAAAGGTAAATATAGCTAAGTATTCTTTAGATAATATAATAAGTAAAAGTAAATCTATGGATTATCTAAAAAGTCTTACTAAAAGAGCAGCAAAAACTAATTCAAATATACTAATTTTAGGAGAAAGTGGAACAGGTAAAGAATTATTTGCTCATGCTATACACAATCTTAGTGAACGGGCAAATGGACCTTTTATAAAGGTAAACTGTGGTGCTATTCCTTATGAATTATTAGAATCAGAACTATTTGGATATGAAGAAGGCTCATTTACTGGAGCAGCAAAAGGAGGAAAGATTGGAAAGTTTAAAGCTGCAGATGGTGGTACTATTTTTCTAGATGAAATAGGAGATTTGCCTATGAATATGCAGGTGAAACTTCTAAGAGTACTGCAAGACAAAGAGATAGAAAAAATAGGCTCTACTGAGTCAGAGGAAGTTGATGTTAGAGTTATTGCAGCAACTAATAGAGATTTAGAAAAGATGGTGTCAGAAGGGATGTTTAGATTAGATTTATACTATAGACTTAATGTATTGACTATAAAAATTCCTCCACTAAAAGACAGAAAGGATGATATTCCTATTCTTTCTAGACATTTAGTTCAAAAAATATCTAAGAGAGAAAATATATTAGTAAATGATGTTTCAGATAAAACATTAGAGTATTTAAAAAGATATGACTGGCCTGGAAATGTAAGAGAACTAGAAAATATACTTGAAAGAGCTATAAATTTTTTAGACGAAGATACTATTATAAAGCCTGAACATTTACCACCTAGAATTACAGGAATTAAAAAAGAAAAGAATATAAGAAGTTTAAAACAAACTTTAGAAGAAATAGAAAGACAAACTATAATAGAAAGTTTAATATTCTCTAATGGAAATAAAACAAAGGCTGCGAATATTTTAGATATTAGTAGGACAAGTTTATATGAAAAAATAGCTAAATATAATATAAACATTTGACAATATGTAATGTGGCATATTATACAATTTTTAAAATTGTCAGAAAATATCACGTTTAATAGTTAAAAAAACAAATAATGTACGTAAAATCTAACAATTAATTTATATAAAAATATATATTGTTAGATTTATTGACATAAAATAAAAAATAGGTGTTTTTTTAGATAGAAAAACACCTATTTTTTATTTTTTAAAAAAAGTATATTTAAGAAAGTGGATAGATTAAAGGATTATGAAGTACTAGTAAAAAAATGGCATAGGTATTGCAATATATTATGTAGAAATAGAAAATGGTAAAGGAGGTATAAGGAATGTTAAAGAATAAAGTATGTATTGTGACGGGTTCAGCTAGCGGTATAGGCTTAGCAGTTGCAGAGGCTTTCTCTAAAGATGGTGGAAATGTGGTAATGGCGGATATAAATGAAAAAAAACTAAAAACTGAATCAGAAAGAATAGGTGCAGATTATTTTAAAACAGATTTAAGCACAAGGGAAGGCTGTAAAAAATTAGTTGATTATACTATAGATAAGTTTTCAAAAGTGGATATTCTTGTAAACAATGCTGGTATTCAACATGTTTCTCCAATTGAAGAATTTCCTGAAGATAAATGGGATTTTATGATGTCTTTAATGCTAACTGCACCATTTTTGTTGACAAAATATGCATGGTCCTATATGAAAAAACAAAAATGGGGAAGAGTTATAAATATTAATTCCATACATGGTTTAAGGGCATCTGAATTTAAAGTAGCTTATGTTTCAGCCAAGCATGGAATTTCAGGTTTAACAAAAACTGCTGCATTAGAAGGTGGACCTTATGGTATAACAGTAAATTCAATTTGTCCTGCGTATGTTAAAACTCCTTTAGTAGAAAATCAAATTGATGATCAAGCAAAAACTCATGGAATATCAAAAGAAGAAGTTGTAGAAGAGATAATGTTAAAAAAGGCAGTTATTAAAAAGCTAATGGATCCATCAGATATAGGAGAATTAGCCAAGTTCTTATGTACAGATGCTGGTGCTCATATAACAGGGTCAATGATACCAGTAGATGGTGGTTGGACAGCTGGCTAAATTGTTTATAGGAGAATATTTTAAAAATAAATTAGAAGGGGGTTATATTTATGGATTTAAAAGATATTAAAAAAGTTGGTGTAGCAGGAGCAGGTACTATGGGTTCTGGTATAGCTCAAACATTTGCACAAAAAGGTTATGAAGTAGTTATAACAGACATATCAGAAGCATTTTTAGAAAATGCTAAAAAAATTATATCAATAAATAATACTAATTTGATTGAGGAAAAAATAATAACAAAATTAGAAGCAGAAGAATCTATTAAAAATATAAAATATACAACAGATAAAAATGCTTTTTCTGATGTAGATATTATTATTGAATGTATAGTAGAAAAAATGGATATTAAACAGGATTTTTGGAGAGAAGTTGAAGAAATAGCTAAAAAAGATGCAATATTTGCTACGAACACATCTGGCCTTAGTATTACAGAAATTTGTAAAAAGGTTGAGGATAAGGGAAGATTTATAGGGATGCATTGGTGGAATCCTCCACATATTATTCCGCTAATTGAAGTAATAAGAGGAGAAGAAACTAATGATGAAACTGTTGATACATTAGTAAAGTTAGTTAAAGAAATAGGTAGAGAACCTGTAGTAGTTCAAAAAGATGCTAATGGATTTATAGGTAATAGAATACAATTTGCAGTTTTTAGAGAAGCATTAAAAATAGTGGATGAAGGTATAGCTACTGTTGAAGATGTGGACAAGGCAATGAAATATGGACTTGGATTTAGATATGCAACAATAGGACCTTTTGAAACAGCTGATTTAGGTGGGTTAGATACATTCTATTATATATCATCTTATTTATTTAACGAACTAAGTGATGCAAAAGAGCCATCAGATACATTAAAAAATCTAGTTAATAATGAGAATCTAGGTGTAAAATCAGGAAAGGGATTCTATGATTATTCAGATGGAAAAGATGAAGAAGCTATGGCACATAGAGATAAAATGTTTTTCAAAATGTTAAGAGAAATACACAATGGATAATTGTATAGACATAAAAAATATAGACACCTTTCTGTTTCATTTAATAATGAAACAGAAAGGGAATTTATGATAATGGACTTATAAATATAAAAAACCTACCCCAAAGTTATGAGAAGTAAAAAATATATTAAATGGAGAGGTGAAAAGTTTAATGTTAGGAGTAATAGGAGTTATACTAACTTTAGTATTATTAATGTATCTTGCTTATAAAGGTGCAAGCATAATTCTATTAGCCCCTATTTTAGCATTATTAGCAGCATTATTAAGTGCAGGATTAGATGCACATTTGATGGCAACCTATACAGAAGTATTTATGAAGGCATTTGCTAATTATGCAAAATCGTATTTTCCAATATTTTTATTAGGGGCAATATTCGGAAAATTAATGGATGAATCAGGAGCGGCAAAAGCCATTGCCCATGGTGTAGCAGAGAAATTTGGAAAAGAAAGAGCACTTCTTGCAGTAGTAATATCTTGTGGAGTTTTAACCTATGGTGGAGTTTCACTATTTGTTGTGGCTTTTGCAGTATATCCAATAGCTGCTTCATTATTTGAGCAGTCGAATATACCTAAGAAATTTATTCCACCAGCAATTGCATTAGGATCTTTTACCTTTACTATGACGGCACTTCCGGGAACACCTCAGATACAAAATGCTATACCTATGCAGTATTTTGGAACAGATGCATATGCAGCACCAATGTTAGGAATAGTTTCAGGAATTATTATGGTATCAGCAGGTATAATTTATTTAAATAGAGAAATTAAAAAATCTCAAGGAAAAGGAGAAGGTTTCGAAAAAGCAGATGAAGAATTAGCTGTAACAACAGAAGAAAGTTTACCACCTTTTTGGAGTTCAATAACACCTATAATAGTAGTTTTAGTTCTTAATTATATATTAGGAAGAGTAGTTTATCCAAAAATTGATGGTTCATATCTAGAAAAATTTGGCACTGATTTACAAACAGTATCTGGTACTTGGAGTTTAATAATTTCATTAGTTGTAGCTATTTTACTTACAATACTTTTAAACAGAAAGCGCTTTGATAGTATTTTAAAAAATCTTAATAAGGGAACATTAGAATCTCTTCCAACAATTATAAATACGGCTTCAGTAGTTGGATATGGAAATGTTATAGGGTCTCTTGCAGCATTTGAAATAGTTAAAAATGCAATTTTAGGGGTATCCTCAAATCCACTTATTTCAGAGGCAATATCAGTTAATGTTCTAGCTGGTATAACAGGTTCAGCTTCAGGGGGAATGAGTATATCACTAGAAGCACTATCAGAACAATATTTAACTATGGCCTCTCAGGCAGGTATAAGTCCAGAAGTACTCCATAGAATTGCATCATTGGCAAGTGGAGGCTTAGATACATTACCTCACAATGGTGCTGTTGTAACATTGTTATCAGTTTGTGGAATGACTCATAAGGAATCTTATAGATATATTTTTGTAGTTTCAGTACTTATACCAATGCTTACTTCTATAATAGCTATAGTACTTGGAAATTTCGGAGTAGTATAATACGATAATGAATAAACCCCTTAATTTCAAGGGGTTTATTCATATAAGAGGAATGAATTTAGTATTATCATCATTTCCACCTTTTAACTTGGCTATACAATTTTCAATTATATTTATTCCTTCAACTATTTTATCTTTATTTACAGAGCCAAAGCTCAATCTGATAAAATTAGTCTCTTCATTGTGTCCTTCAATAAAGAATATTTCTCCAGGTACAATAATTACATTATTGCTAGCGCATTCATTATAAAGCTCTATACAATTTATATCTTTAGGTAATTTTAACCAAAGGCTTAGTCCTCCATTAGGCTCTTTAAACCTTATTCCATATTTTTTAAGACTATTTATTTCTTTTAATATCAAATTATATTTTTCACTATAATCTTTCTGTACTCTTTCTATATGTTCTTTCCAAAAATTTTCTCTTAAATAGAGATCAAAAGCTCTTTGAATAAATCCAGAAGAAGATATATCTGCAGTATGTTTTGCTTTTATTATATCCTTAAAAAGTTTTTTAGGAGTTGTCAAAAATCCTAGTCTTAACCCTGGCATTAAAATCTTAGAAAAACTTTTAATATATATAACTTGATCATATATATCTATTGATTTTAAAGGAATTTTCTTTTTTTCATAAGATAGATCAGATAAGAAATCGTCTTCTATTATATAAAATTCATTTTCGTAAGCTAAATCTATAAGTTTCTCTTTCTTTATTTCACTATAGGAATAGGTAGTTGGACTTTGATAATTAGGCATTGTATATAAAAATTTAGGATGATATTTTTTTATATACTTTTCTAATATATCTAAATCTATTCCATCATTTTCCATAGGAATCCCTATAATATTGGCTCCTCTCGATTTGAAGGCAGCAACGGCTCCAGAATAAGTAGGATTTTCTAAGAAAACATAATCACCAGGTTCAATTAAAGTCTTTGCTAATAAATCTATTCCCTGTTGACCGCCAGATATAATTTGTATTTGAGAAGCAGCTGCATTCATATGATAATTATCTTTTAAAAAATAGGATATAGATTCTCTAAGAGGGCCATATCCATTAATTTCTGGATATACAAATGCTTTACCCTTATCCCTGTCTAAAACTTCTATTAAAACCTGTTTAAACTCTTCTACAGGAAAAAGTTCTGGAGTTGGAGATACACTAGCAAAATTTATACTATTTTCAGAAAGAGATAATATTCCACTAGTCATAAGTTCCATATTTTCATCTATTAGATAATTAATATCTAAATCTTTGTTTAATCTGTTTACATAGGTACCGCTTCCTTTTTTAGAATATACATATCCTTCTTGTTCCAAAATTTTATAAGCATTTACTACGGTAATATTGTTAACCTTCAACTTTTTTGCTAAACTTCTAATAGAAGGAAGTTTAGCATTTTCTTGAAAAACTTCATCTTTTATTAGTTTTTCTATATTATCTGCTAATTGAAGGTATAAAGGCTTATTTAAATTTTTATCTAATTGTATTATTATATTATTATTCATACTTTAGCCTCCAAAAAATAATTATTGTATTATAAATGTACCGATACAATAATTATATCAGATATAAAAACTAGTGTAAAATAAAAAATAAAGGAGGGAAACTTTTGTCCAGAAAAAAGAATGTAAAGGCAAATAATAAAAAGAAATTTGAAAAAGAAAATATGGATCAAATAAGTATCAGAGGTGTTAATCAAGAGAATATAGCTAAAAGAAATAATAATAAAAATAAAAAAATTAAATTATTTATTCTTATTTTTATTTTTGCTACAATAATTATACTAAATAGAGATTTTATAGAGAGTAATTTGCTAAAAGACTCTAATAAAACTCTTCAGGTGATACAAAAATATCCTACTATGCCAGGAGATAAGATTGGATTTTATGATGATTTATTGATAAAATGGAATGGTAAATCTCTTATAGGGATAAATAATGATGGAACAAATAAGTGGGAAAAAAAGATAGATTTTGACAATCCATTAGTATTTTTAGGTAAAGATACTATTTATGTATGTGAAAGTAATACAGGAGATCTATATTTTTTAGATTTAAATGGCAAGAATATAAAAAGAATAGAATTTAAAACACAAATAAAAAATATAGTGGAGAAAGATGAATTTATATTCATTACATTAGAATCTGAAGAAGGAGAAAAACTAACTGTTATAGATAAAGAAGGGGTAACTCAAATGAGTACTCCGCTTAATGGTGAAAGATTAGTTAATTTTATTTCTAATAGAGATGAAGATTATATTGCATTGTCTACACTTAGTATAAGAGATGGGGATTTAAATAGTAGGTTGATATTTTATAAGGGAAAGGGAGAATATATTTCAGATTTAGATTTTCATGAAGAAATTATAACCTCTATGGAATTTGTAGATGAAAACAGTATAACGGTTTTTACTGATAGTAAATTATATTTTATAGAAGATGGAAAAGTTTCATGGAAAAGAGAGCTAGATCCTATAAAGGATATGTATGTAGATAAAAAGAATAAGGATATATATATTTTGACAACAAATACATTAGAAAATATTTCATATGATAATAAATTGAAGAACAGTATACATCTAGAGCAGGATTATAAAAAGGTAGAGGGCTTTAATAAAGAAATATTATTAATAAGAGATCATGAAATTATAGGATTTAATAGAGGAAGGAAAAATTTAAAATATGATAGCAAAGAAAAGATAGAGAGAGTACTTACAAGAGATTCAAATATTATATTAATTACTACTGACAGAGTGAACATAATGTCTGTAGAAAAAAACAATAATTAAAGTATGGTGAATAATTATGAATTGGGTAGATTATTTAATAATATTTATAATAATTATAAACATTATTAGAAGTACAAAAATAGGACTAGTTAGATCAATATTTAGTATTTTAAGGCTTTTAGTATCAATATATGTAGCAAAGCTTTATTATCCAGCTCTTTCTGGATATATAATAAAAACTCCATTTTTGCATAAAGGTTTTGAAAAGTTTTTTGGAGGAATAATAAATATACTATTTTATGGGAAGATTAAAGAAGGTGAAGGTCCATTATATAATATAGCTTCCCAAGGTTTAACAAAGATAGGAATAAATATAATTTCAATTCTAATAATTTACCTATTAGTTAGATGGTTATTAGGATATTTAGAAAGATTTATCTCCTTCTTATTTAAAGCTCCTATTTTGAAACAGTTAAATAGGTTTGGAGGATTCTTATTTGGACTAATAAGAGGAGTACTTATTTTATATTTAATATTTGCAATTATTACACCTATACAATCTATTTATCCTCAAGGAGCTATACCTAAGGCTGTAGAAAATTCTATGCTTTCAGGATATTTTAAAAATCACAATATAATTATTGATTTTTTTGATATAGATAAAAGCTCAGTTTTTCATAAAATCATATAAAATGTAATTTAGGGAGGTTTTTTTATGGAGAAGCGAGACTATACATTTGGAATAGTTCTGGTACTTGTAGGCATAGTTTTTCTTCTTTTAAACTTAAATATTATTTCTTTTAATTGGCTAATTTTAATATTATCTGTAATATTTTTATTAGTTTATGCTTATAAAAGGCAATTAGGATATTTATCCGCAGGATTGGTCCTTCTTGCCATATCAGTAGTATCTCTTATAGATCAGTATACATTTACAAATGTGAATATAAAGGGATTTGTATTCTTATGGATATTAGGGATTATTTCCTTAAATATGTATTCTAAATATGAAACAAGAGGATACCTTATTTTTGGATGCTTACTTCCAGCTATAGGAACTTATTCTCTCATAGATGAAATTTTTATTAAAGACACAGCTTGGGTATTTTTCTTATTTTTATCAATAGCCTTTTATATTATTTACTTATTAGAATATAGAAGACTAGGTACTGAATGGCCAAAAACCCTATCTATTATAATGATTGCACTATCTTTATTAACTTTACTTACATCAAAGACTTACATGAAATTTGGATTTTGGAGATTTATATCCTATCTATGGCCTTTATTGTTAATAGGTATAGGTATTAAAATAATTTATAATATGATTAAATATAATAAATAGTAGAATAATCCTGACTAGTCAGGATTATTCTACTATTATTTCTACTTTTTCTCCATTTTCACTTTCAATATCTACTATTTTTCCTTGGGCACCATCTTTAATAGCTTCTAATATTTCTTTTAAATCATTTTCATCTAGTCCAGCATCTTTTAGTTCAGGAACAAATTTATGAGACATTTTCATTCCTATATTTACAAGAGAAATAGGAACATTTACATTGACTTTTGTGTCTTTATCTGGTTCAATAACTCTTATCTTTAGCCATTTAGGAGTATTTTGATCAATATCTTCTACTTCTTCATTTTCTTCTAGAGTATTTAATAAACTAAGTCCTTCTTCTGCAGTTATTTTATTTTCTTCTACCATTTTAAGAATTTGCTTTTTTTCTTCGAACATTTAAAGCCCCCCTCTATTATTGATTTTTTAATAATTTTAATGCTTCTTGAGAATTTATTTCACCAGAACTAAGTTTTTCCAATACTTCTTTTTTATTTACTCTAGAGGTATATTCAGGACTATAACCTAAGGCTTCTATAACATCTTCTAATTTATTTCGTACAGTAGGGTATGATATACTTAGTTCTTTTTCTATTTCCTTTATATTTCCTCTATTTTTGATAAAAACTTCTATAAAATATTTTTGTTCATCAGAGAGTTTGCAGAATTTGCATAAAGTAAAATGGCCTTCTATATGAGTATCACAGTACTTGCAAGATAGTTTAGTAACTTCCATAGGTTTTCCACAAACAGGACATTTGCCTATAACTTCTTTTTTCATTTTTATCACCTTTCTTATAAAACAGTTATTTTGATTTCAGTATCTTTTCCTTCTTGAACGTATATAAAATTAAAAGGTCCACAATTCTTTAACTCTTTAAAGATTAAATTCAAATCTATTTCATTTAATATATTTAATGCTGTATTTAAATCTTTATCTATATTTTTTTTCTTTTTCAATGAAAACTTAGCTATAATTATTCCTATTTTAGAAAAAGATTTTAAAAACCAAAAATGTATACTAGGTAAATTTATATAGGTATTATCTTCTTCATCTTTTATAAATATTTTTAATTTAGAAGCTTTTTTAATCTTTTTTGTTTTAACAGATTCCTTTTTTATTAGTTTAATAGCTTTTTCACAATTAATTTTCCCCTGTTCCACCTGTTTAAGAATTTCGCTAATGCTATTTCCCAAAAAAACCCTCCTTTATAAAATACCTTAAATAAATTTGTCATATGAAGTTTTAAGGGTATAATAAATAATGTATTTAATAATATTATATTATCTATTATTTATAATGTCAATTATATATTTAAATATATTAATGTTTTTATTAAATATATTAAGTTTATAAAAATAAAAAATTAAGATGACTATAGATTTTATATATAGTAAATTAAGAATTATATACTTTATCTATAACTAATGTGAATATCCATTTTTGTTAGTATAATATATCTATATACTAGATAATAAGGAGGAATTTTAATGAGAAAAGAAGTAGATGCAAGGGGAGAAGCTTGTCCAAAACCTGTTATAATGACTAAGAAAGCATTAGATGGAATAAGTGATGGTATAGTATTGACCATTGTAGATAATGAAGTAGCAAAGGAAAATGTATCAAAACTAGCAAAGAGTTCAGGTTATGAATTTAAAGTAGATAAAAAAAGCGATAGTGAGTTCTATATTGAAATAACTAAGGGAGAGGCAGAAGAAGCTAATGTATGTATTCCTGATACATTTAAAGATATGACTATTGCCATTAGCTCTTCTACTATGGGAAATGGTTCTGAAGAATTAGGAAAAATACTTATGAAAAGTTTTATTTATACTTTAACTGAATCAATTCCATATCCAGCTACATTAGTATTTTATAATGGAGGAGTTCATTTAACTTGTGAAGGTTCTGAGGTAATTGATGATTTAAAGAAATTAGAAGAAGAGGGAGTAGAAATACTTTCTTGTGGTACATGCTTAGATTTCTTTGAGATTCAAGATAAGCTAAAAGTAGGTGGCATAACTAACATGTACACTATATTAGAAAAATTAAAAAATCCTACAAATACTATTACTATTAGTTAGGAGTATGTTATAATGATAGCTAAACAATTTGGAATTTTAACTTTTGAATCCACACATCATGCTATAGAAGGGGAGAAATTATTTAAGAGTATAGGATTAGATTTTAAAACTATACCTACACCTAGAGAAATAACTTCTAGTTGTGGCCTTTCTATTAAATTTTATTTAAAGGATATAAACAAAATTAAAGAAATAATTAATAAAAACAAATTAGCTATTAAAGGTATATATAAATTTTGGAAAGAAAATGGTAGAAATCATATAGAAAAAATTTGTTGTTAGGAGAGATATAATGCAAGGGACTTTAGAATTTTTAAAGGGCATATTTATAAATAAAAATGAAGATTTAACTATATTAGGCAAACTAATTAAAATAGCTTTAATATTCTTACTAGTAAAGATAGGTATCAAGATTTTCAATACTATAATAGATAAATCCATGGAAAGAAAAAGTAGACTTAAATTTGGCGTGGATGAGAAAAAAGCTAATACCCTTGCAGCTATATTAAAGAATTTGAGTAAATATGTATTTTATTTTATAGGACTTGTACCAGCGTTAGAGTTATTTGGTATAAAAACTACTTCTATACTAGCTACAGCTGGTATAGGAGGATTAGCTATAGGATTTGGAGCTCAAAGTCTTGTAAAGGATGTTATAACTGGTTTCTTTATTTTATTTGAAGATCAATTTTCTGTTGGAGATTATGTAAAAGTTGAAGGTTATGAAGGAATAGTTGAAGAAATGGGGCTTAGGGTTACTAAAATTAGAGGATTTTCTGGTGAACTATATATAATTCCCAATAGCAATATACAAATAGTTACTAATGGCACTAAAGGAGCTATGAGATCATTAGTAGAAGTAAGCATATCTTATGAAGAAGATATAGATAAGGCTATGAAAGTTTTAGAGAAAATTTGTAAGGAATTAAAAGATACAGAAAATAGTATTGTAGAAGGACCTACAGTTTTAGGAGTTTCTAAATTAGGTGAGTATGATATAGTTTTAACTATAGTAGCTAAGACAGATGCTATGGAACAGTGGAGAATAGAAAGGATTTTAAGAAAAAGAATAAAAGAAGAGTTTGATAATGAAAATATAGAAATACCTTATCCAAAAAGAGTAGTTATTGAAAAAAAGGTTTAACAGGAGGGTTTTTATGATTAAAAAATATAATGTAGGAGATATAGTTTCTTTAAAAAAACAACATCCTTGTGGAACAAATGAATGGGAAGTTTTAAGAACTGGAATAGATATGAAACTTAAATGCTTAGGGTGTGAGAGACAAATTTGGATACCTAGGATTGATTTTGAAAGAAGGGTTAGAAAAATATATAAAGATGGCAAATGGGAAAGTATTAATAAAAGTTAATATTGTTGTAACCAGATTATTACAAAGTTATAGCTGTATTTTTGTAAATTATAATTAGACAACTTACTTATAAAATGATAAAATATAAATTACAAAGCGTTTTATAGAACAGGAAAACGTTTTTTAAATAGGAGGTGCTCTTTGTGAGTTTAAGGTATGCTAAACGTATGGATAATATTAAAGCTTCAGAAATTCGTGAATTATTAAAGCTTACTCAAAAGCCAGAGGTGATTTCTTTTGCTGGTGGTCTTCCAGCACCAGAACTATTTCCAGTGGAGGAATTGAAGAAGGTATCTTTAAAGGTATCGGATGAACAAGGTACTGCTGCTTTACAGTATGGACCTACAGAAGGCTATGAGCCATTGAGAGAACAAATAACAAAAAGAATGGAGAAAATAGGTGTTAAAGCTAAACCAGAGAATATATTAGTTACTAGTGGTTCTCAACAAGGATTGGATTTTTCTGCAAAGATATTTATAAATCCAGGTGATATAATACTTTGTGAAAGTCCTAGTTATATGGGCGCAATAAATGCATTTAAGGCTTATGAACCTAAATTTATTGGAGTTCCTACAGATGAAGATGGTATGATAATGGAAGAATTGGAGGATATATTAAAAAATAATGATAGAGTTAGGTTTATATATGTAATACCAGATTTCCAAAATCCCTCTGGCAGAACATGGTCCATTGAAAGAAGAAAAAGACTTATAGAATTGGCAAATGAGTATAATATAGCAATAGTTGAAGATAATCCCTATGGAGAATTAAGATTTGAAGGAGAATATTATCCATCTGTTAAACATTATGATACCGAAGGTAGAGTCATATTTTTAGGTACATTTTCTAAAATATTCTGTCCAGGTTTAAGACTTGGCTGGGTGTATGCAGAAAAAGAAGTACTTAATAAATACGTTCTTGCTAAACAGGGTTCAGACTTACAATCTAGTACCATATCTCAAATGCAAATAGCTAAATTTTTAGAAGAATATGATATAGAAAAACATATTGAAAAATTGAAGGAAGTTTATAAGAACAGAAGAGATATAATGATTAATACTATGAAAGAAGAGTTTCCAGAGGAAGTTAAATTTACCAATCCTCAAGGAGGATTGTTTACATGGGTTGTTCTTCCAGAGTATATGAATGCAAGAGATTTAGCAGTTAAAGCTCTTGAAAAAAATGTAGCATTTGTTCCGGGAGGATCTTTCTTCCCAAACGGAGGCAATGAAAATACATTGAGACTTAACTATTCTAATATGGATGAGGAAAAAATAAAAATAGGA
Source organism: Anaerosalibacter massiliensis (assembly GCF_024623155.1). Classification (NCBI taxonomy): domain Bacteria; kingdom Bacillati; phylum Bacillota; class Tissierellia; order Tissierellales; family Sporanaerobacteraceae; genus Anaerosalibacter; species Anaerosalibacter massiliensis. The sequence goes on along the minus strand of NZ_JANJZL010000005.1, from coordinate 179,071 downwards.
ATTAAAAGACTTGCAGATGCTATAAAAGATATGATGAAAGAAACTCAAAAAGCATAGTGTATAAATTAATTAAAGCTATCTTAGAACTATTCTAAGATAGCTTTTTGTACAAATATATTGCAAAATAAAAATATAAATGTTATAATTCTATAGAATCCTTGCTCTAATTATAATTAGAGCCGTTAGGCCACAAGGAGGTGAAAATATGAATAAATACGAAGCAGTGTTAATTTTTGTGCCAAATATGGAAGAGGAAAAAAGAAATACTCTCCTAGACAAATTTAAAGGGATAATTGAATCAGATGGTACTATTACCAATATTGATGAATGGGGTAATAGAAAGCTTGCTTATGAGATAAATGACTATACGGATGGCTATTATGTAATACTTAATTTTGAGGCAAAACCAGAAGTTATTGACGAAATTAATCGAGTAGCCAAAATATCTGATGATGTTATGAGACATATGGTTATTAAAGAAGATAAATAAGGCTAAGGGTGGTGTTATTTTTGAATAATGTAGTATTAATTGGTAGACTTACGAGGGACCCTGAGCTTAGATTTCTTCCAGTAAATGGAACCCCTGTATCTAATTTTAGTTTAGCAATAGACAAACAAATATCAAAAGAAAAAAGACAAGAAATGGAATCTAAAGGGCAACCAACGGCAGATTTTATAAATATTGTTGTTTGGGGTAAGCAAGCTGAACATTGTGCTAATTATTTAGCTAAGGGAAGGCTTGCAGCTGTTCAAGGAAGATTGCAGTCAAGGTCTTATGAAGCTAAAGATGGAACTAGAAGGTATGTGACAGAAGTTGTTGCAGAGAGAGTTCAATTTTTAGAGTGGGGCGCTGATAATGGGAACAGAGGTTCAGATTATAACAGTAACGATTCGGATTTTCCAGATATAGAAGGCTTTCATCCAGTAGATGATGACGATATTCCATTCTAAAAAAGGAGGGGAAAAATTTGGTACAAAAAAGATATAGATCAAGAAAGAGAATTTGTAGTTTCTGTGCAGATAAAGTTGATCATATAGATTATAAGGATATAAACAAACTTAATAAATATATATCTGATAGAGGAAAGATATTGCCAAGAAGAATCACAGGAAATTGTGCAATACATCAAAGACAACTTACAAAAGCTGTAAAAAGAGCTAGACAAGTTGCATTACTTCCATATAATGCAGACTAGATAATAAAAGAGAGTGAGAGCTCTCTTTTTTTAATTGAAAAAAAGTTCTAATTAGTATATTCTTTATACAAATAAAGCATTAAATTTAAAGGGGATGATGATTTGAGTAAAAAAATAACGACAAAGTTTATATTAAAAACAGCCATGTCATTGGCAATAGCACTAGTATTTCAAATTGGATTAAAAGGGATTGGACAGCCTTTAGTAGGTCCATTAGTTAATTTTGTACTTATTATAACTGTATATCTAGTAGGAAGTTTATCTGGAATAATCGTAGGATTGCTTACTCCTTTAATTGCATTTTTCTTTGGAATCGTTCCATTTTTTCCTATAGTACCTTTTATAATGATTGGAAATAGTTTATATGTTTTCTTTTTTAATTTCTTTAAAGAAAGGTTAAATCCTTCTAAGGAAATTTTAGCTATTGTTTTTTCTAGTATTATAAAATATTTGTTTTTAACTATATCAATAAGGTATTTAGTAGGCTTTTTTGTAGAATTGCCATCTAAAATAATAATAGCTTTCTCTCTTCCTCAACTATATACTGCTTTAATCGGAGGATTTTTAGCTTTTATAGTTAAAAAATTTCTTCCTAAAAATATAATTTTCCGCCCTTAAATACTAAAGTATAAAAGGTTTTTTGTTTGACATACTCTCTATTACTCTGTATTATTTTAAATAAGACTTAATTTATTAAAAGGACTTTTTTGTTTTTTAGCCAAAATCAACTGTCCACCCCTTAGAGTCTAATAACTTTTGAAGTTGAAGCTTGCAAAAGCTTTAGCTGTCTACTTTAAGTCTTTCAATACATGGTTAGCCATGGTAAGTCGACTACATTATTTAGGCTATGACACCCTCGGATGATACCCTAGTCCGTTGCTCTGTCGAGTGTATGTAAAATGTTCTGAGGGGGGACAGTCATATAAATTTAAAAAAACTTTATAATATTGAGTAAGGGCAATTACTTGTTTTGTAGTTCAAGGATATGTGTTGAGTCTACCTATTATAAAAACTACAATGAATTGGCAGTTTATCCCCTTTTTTATAGGTGGAAGGCTTTTTGCCAAGGAATAATTAAAAGTAGAGGGTGAAGTGGATATGAAAAAGGGTAAAAATATAGATATTATTAAAAATGTTAAAATGATTGAATGGTTAAAATGTGAATTATTAACATCTATAGCTAAATTATTTGAACTTCTGGCAAAAGGAGTTGAGAATGCAAAAGAGGATATATTAGATATAATATCAAATATAATACTCGTTTCATACTTATTGGGTAAGAGATTAGGTCTAAGTTATGATATGATAAATTTAAAAATAGAAAACAAAATAAAACTTGGAATGATAGAAGAACATAAAGTAGAACAATGGTATGGAGATTTAAGTGAGTTGAAAGAAAATTTTGGTATTAGAAAAGAATAGGAGTGAAGGTTTTGAATCAAACAAACAATAATAGTAAACCCTTTTTAGAGTCTATTTTAGCAATTGGTATATCTACAATATATATGTTGATAGCTATATATTTTTTACCTATAATAGGTATACTTTTTCCTATTTCTTTTGTAATACTAGGAATTAGGAATGGTATAAAATATAACATAAGTAGCATGATAATATCTACCTTACTTTTAGGATTAGTCATAGATAAAACTACAGGACTATTTATATTAATAGCTTTTTTACCTATAAGTATAGTTTTAAACTATTCTATTAAAAAAAGGAGAAATTCTCAACAAATTCTACTATCTACAACTATTGTAGGGATACTTTCTTATATATTTATTATGATTTTATTTGGAAAAGTAACTGGAGTAGGTCTTGTAAAACAATTGGAAGAGTCTTTTTCACAAGCTATAAAATTTCAAATGGATTTACTAAAAGATAGAGGAATTAGCTCTTCTCAGATAAATGAAACTAAAGATGTTTTAAAAAATTTATATGAATATATAGTTTTAATGTTACCATCAACTGTAATTATATTCTCAGTTTTCACTGCTTTTTTAAATAGTTTAATTTCAATATATATTCTTAGAAAAATAGGATATGGAATAGTATCTGTACCTAAATTTTCTTATTTTAAATTGCCAGATAATGTTATTTTAGGAACAATAGTAATTTATATAGGAGTATTTATAATAAAAATTTTAAAAATACCATATTATAAAACCATACTTATAAATGTAACATCAATAGTTTCCTTTTTCTTTTTTCTAGAGGGGTTATCTGTAATAATATTTTATTTAAATAAAAGTAAATTAAACAAAGTAATTAGAGGAATTATTATAATTTTTACAATACTAGCTGTTCATTTAAATCCAATTATTTCTATTATAGGATTTTTGGATATAATATTTGATTTTAGAAGAATAAGAAGGAAAGTATAATTCCTTTAGGAGGATATTTATGAAGTTAAAAAATTATTTTAAATTTCTTACACCAGATATGAAAGTATCTTTATTTATTATATCAATATTAGTGGTTATTTTAGCATTGTATAAGCCACTAATAGCTTTCTTCGGTATTTTGGTACTCATATACCTAGTATATTATTATTTTAAGGATATGCGTATTAGAAAAGAAGAATGGACTATGTATGTAGAGGGATTAGAAGAAAAATTTAACTCTCTAACTGAACGTGCAGTGTTTAATATGCCTGTTCCCCTTATTATAATAGAAGAAGATGGTACTATAAATTGGTATAACACAAAATTTTTAACTATGGTTGAAGAAGAAATATTAAACAAGAAAATAGGGGATTTAATACCAGGAATAAAGATAGAAGATATTTTTGACCAAGAAGATAAGAGACCTATAGAGGTGAGATTTAAAGAAAAATATTATAAAATATATTATAATATGGTTGATAATAAAAAGATGACAATTTCTAAAAAATCCATTGCTATGTTATATTGGATAGATAATACTGATTTTATATTACTTAAGGAGAGATATATTGACGAAGATACAATTGTTTGTATAGCTCAGGTAGATAATTATGATGAAGTTAGGGGAAATACTGATGAAGTAAATAGACCTATTGTATTTGCAGAAATAGACAAAAATATCAATGCTTTTGCTTCAAGTATAAATGGATTTGTAAGGAAATATGAAAATGATAAATATATGATTATATTCGAAAACAAATATTTAAACCGATTAGAAAGTAAGAAATTCCATATATTAGATAGAATAAGAGAAATAGATTTAGGAAATAAGATTCCAATTACATTAAGTATGGGCATAGGGATAAATGGCAAAACTCCTAATGAGTCCTATGAATATGCAAAAGCAGCAATAGATATTGCACTAGGAAGAGGAGGAGATCAAGCTGTTTTAAAAGATAATGATAAATTAAGCTTTTACGGAGGTAAAACTAAAGCAGTAGAAAAGAGAAATAAGGTTAAATCTAGAGTTATATCCCATGCATTAAGACAGCTTATAGACCAATCTGAAGAAGTATTTGTAATGGGTCATAAAAATGCAGATATGGATTCTTTTGGAGCTGGAATTGGAATATTAAGAGCAGTTAAAAATAGGAATAAAAAAGGCTATTTAGTATTGAAAGGTTCTAATCCATCTATTAAAAATATTTATGATAGAATGATGAAGGAAGAACCTGAATATTTAGATGCAATTATAACTCCAGAAGAAGCATTAGCCATGGCAAATAGATCATCTCTTTTAGTAGTGGTCGACAATCATAAACCTAGTTTTACAGAAGAACCAAAGCTATTGAATATGATAGATAAGGTAGTCATAATTGACCATCATAGAAGAGGTGCAGAATTCATAAAGAACCCTATTCTTATTTATCTAGAACCATATGCTTCTTCCGCTTGCGAACTAGTAACTGAAATTTTATATTATATGACAGATAAGATGGAATTAACTAGATTTGAAGCAGATGCGCTATTAGCGGGAATAAGTGTAGATACTAAAAACTTTACTTATCAAACTGGAGTAAGAACTTTTGAAGCGGCATCTTTCTTAAAGAGAGCAGGTGCAGATACAACTTCAGTAAAACAATTATTTAAAGATGACTATCACACTTATATACTAAAAGCAGATGTAGTTAAAAATGCTTTCATTGTTCATGATAAGATAGCTATATCTAGATTAGAAGAAAATATTGATGATTCGGTGCTGATAGCAGCTCAGGCTGCTAATGACCTTTTAAATATCAATGGTGTAATGGCTTCCTTTGTGCTTACCTTAACTAATGGTAAAGTTCATATTAGTGGAAGATCTTTAGGACAAATAAGTGTTCAATTAATATTAGAAAAATTAGGTGGTGGAGGTCATTTAACTAGTGCTGGTACTCAACTTAATGATATAACTATTGATGAGGCTGAAAAAATGCTTATAGATTCAATTGATAAATTTTTAAAGGAAGGTGAGGAAGAATGAAAGTAATATTATTAAAAGATATAAAATCATTAGGGAAAGCAGGTGATTTAGTAGAAGCTAAAGATGGATATGCCAGAAATTATTTATTCCCTAAAGGATTAGCAATAGAAGCTACAGAGGGGAATCTTAAAACTTTAAGGGAAAAGAAAAAAGTTGAGAAAAAGAAAAAGAAAGAAGAATATAATGAAGCATTAAAATTAAAAAAGAAACTTGATGAAAATAGTGTAGAAATAAAAGGGAAAGCTGGAGAGGGTGGAAAGCTTTTTGGCTCTATTACATCAAAAGATATATCAGCTGCCCTTAAAAAACAATATAATATTAAAATAGATAAGAGAAAAATAGATTTAAATGAGAATATAAAAACTCTTGGGACAACTATTGTAGATGTGAAAATATATCCAGAAGTTGTAGCAAGTCTTGCGGTAAAAGTTATAGAAGAGAAATAAAGAGGTGGTTAATATAGATGCTCAAGTTTTAGGGAAATTACCTCCTCATAGCTTAGAGGCAGAGCAGTCCGTACTAGGAGCCATGATAGTAGATAAAGAGGCTATCAATACAGCTGTTGAGACAATCCAACCAAATGATTTTTATAAAGAAGCCAATAAGGAAATATATGAAACTATACTTGAATTATATAACAAAAATGAACCTGTAGATCTTATAACTCTTTCTGAAGAAATGAAAAGAAGAGGTACATTAGATAGTATTGGAGGTATTGGTTATTTAACTAGCCTTTCTGGTGGCGTTGCAACTACAGCAAATGTAGAGTATTATTGTAAGATAGTAGAGGAAAAGTCTACCTTAAGGCAACTTATTAAATCTTGTGATGAAATAGTATCTAAAAGCTATGAAGATAGTGAAGATGTAAATGCCATAATTGAAAAAGCAGAAAAAAATATATTTGATATAACTCAAGGAAGAAATAATGATGGTTTTTTCCCAATAAAAGAAGTTCTATTAGAAAGCTTTACAAAAATTGAAGAGATGTCTATGAAAGGTGATGGACTTACAGGACTTACTACAGGATTTATAGATATTGATGACAAACTTTCTGGATTACAAAAATCTGATTTAGTGCTTTTAGCGGCTAGACCAAGTATGGGAAAAACTGCATTAGGGTTAAATATTGCTTTAAATAGTTCATTGGAGGCGAATGCAAATGTGGCAGTATTTAGCCTTGAAATGTCTAAGGAACAATTAGTTCAAAGAATGTTAAGTTCCATATCCCATGTAGATTTACAGAATATAATTAGTGGAAAGCTTGATGAAGATGAATGGGTGAAGATAATTGAAGCTATGGGTCCACTATCCGAAACCAATATATACATTGATGATACAGCAGGTATATCTCTTATGGAAATGAAGGCAAAATGCAGAAAGCTAAAGATAGAAAGTGGATTAGATTTGGTAGTTATAGATTACTTACAGCTTATGCAGTCAGATACACCTCATGAAAGTAGACAGCAGGAGATATCTTCTATATCAAGAGGTTTAAAAGCTTTAGCTAAAGAGATGGATTGTCCAGTCTTAGCCCTTTCACAACTTTCACGTGCTCCTGAATTAAGATCTGACCATAGACCTATACTCTCAGACTTGAGAGAGTCAGGAGCTATAGAACAAGATGCAGACGTAGTAATGTTTCTATACAGAGATGAGTACTATAATGAAGATTCAGATAAGAAAAACATAGGAGAAGTTATTGTTGCAAAACATAGAAATGGTCCAACAGGAACTGTGGATTTAGTTTGGATGGGACAATATACTAAATTTGTAAACTTAGAAAAGTATAGAGACTAGAATTTTAAATGAGACTAAAATGGGTATAAGTATATATGGTGAGGAAGTTGAAGGGAGGCATATTATGGATAACAAACAAATTTTATCTGTAAATAATACGGTTAAATGGATAGGGGTATTAGACCCTGGATTAGTAACTTTTGATGTGGTCATGGAGACTAAGTATGGAACCACTTACAATTCTTATTTTATAGATGCAGAAAAAAAGACTATAATAGAAACATCTAAGGAAAATTTTAAGGATGAATATTTAGATAAAGTTAAGAGAGTAGTAGATCCAGAAGAAATAGAATATATAGTTTTAAATCATACAGAACCAGATCACTCAGGAAATTTAAGGTATTTATTAGAAATAGCTCCTAATGCAACAGTAGTAGGTAGTAGACCAGCTATAAATTTTTTAAAGCATATGGTAGGTAAAGATGATTTCAAACATATGGTAGTAAAAGATGGCGATACTTTAGATTTAGGTAATAAGACCTTAAAATTTATAGCTGCACCATTTTTGCACTGGCCAGATACTATGTACACTTATTTAGAAGAAGACAATATATTATTTACTTGTGATTCCTTTGGATGTCATTTTTGTGATGAGAGAATGTTTGATGACCTTGTAGATGACTTTGATGATGCTTTCGATTATTATTTCAAAGTAATACTACAACCTTTTAGTAACTATATGCTAAAAGCTATAGATAAAATAAAGGATATAGACATAGACATTATATGTCCAGGACATGGTCCAATTTTAAGAGATAATTGGCAAAAATATGTGGAACGTTCGAAAAAAATGGCAGAACAAGCAGATAGAAAACCAGAAAGACATAAAGTGTTTATACCATATGTATCTGCATATGGAAATACAGAAAAAATTGGAGAAAAGATTGGAGAAGGGATAAAAGCAGCAGGAGATGTTGATGTTGAAACAATGGATGTAGAATTAGTGGATTTAGATATTATTAAAGAAAAAGTAGAAGAAAGTACTGCAATAATAATTGGTTCTACCACTATAAATCAAAATACATTACTGCCTATTTACAAGCTTCTTTCTATGATAGATCCTATAACTAATAAAGGCAAATTATCTGGAGCTTTTGGTTCCTTTGGATGGAGCGGCGAAGCAGTAAAGATTATACAGGACAATTTGAAGAATTTAAAATTAAAATTATATGATGATAAGGGGCTTAAAGTTAATTTTATACCATTTGATGAAGCACTTGAAAAAGCTTATGAGTATGGAAAAGGATTTGGCGAAAAACTAGTAGAAAATGTAAAATAGTACTTCGAGGAAATTTCCTCGAAGTATTGTTTACTAAAATAGGATGGTTAGATATGGATATAATTAGAGGAAATAAAGTTAAACTTATCCCATTAAAACTAGAAGATGCCATATATATGAAAGACTGGGGAAAACATGAGACTCCCCTGTTAAATGATTATAATTTTCCTTACTCAAAATATGAAGATATAGCGGAATGGTATGATTATAAAATAAATAGTAGAAATAAAAAATATTTTGCTATTTATAATGAAGAGGGAAGAGTTATAGGATATCTAGGTATCAAGGGTATAAGAAAAATTAGGAAGAAGGCGACCTTGGGAATAGTATTTGATCCAAATTATGTAGATAAGGGCTATGGAACAGATGCTATAAAAACTTTTATAAATTATTTTTTTAATAAAATGAAAATGAGAACTTTATTATTAGAAGTAGCCAATTTTAATAAAAGAGCAATAAAATGTTATGAAAACTGTGGTTTTATAAAATATAAAAAATATCTTACTAAATATCATGATCAAACTATAGATAGGGAAAACCCATATTTTAAAAATGAAGAAAGTTGTTTTGTAATAAAATGGAATAAGATATATAATTATATTTATAAGATGAAGATAGATAGAAATACTTATCGTGAAACAAGGGGAGAAAGTGATAAAAACAATATTTAGCATAAATCTTGGAGAGCTTCTGGTGTTATAGATAGTTAAAAAAGTAGGTGAACTTTAATGAGTTTTAATTTGGAAACTACAGAAATAGATTTAGGGGATACTCCAATAGAAAATATATTTATAAATGATTTTATGCCTATGGCAGATGGAACATATGTGAAGGTATATCTTTTAGGGTTTAAATATGCTTATGATAAAGATAGAGATATAAAAGTTGATAATGAAACTATTGCTAAAAATTTAGATATTCCTCTTTCAGATGTTTTAAGAGCTTGGGATTTTTGGCATAAAAAAGGTATAATAGAAAAGATCCCTAAAGAGGATAGAGATGAATATAATTATGGAATTAAGTTTTTAAATCTTAAACAGCTTTATATAAAAAATAATTATAAGCCTGTTTCTTCAAACTCTAATATAGATGTTCAATCTAATAAAGCATATACCTGTTCTGAAAAAGATCTCATAGAAGCTAATAATATAAAAACTATAAATGAAATGTTTAATTCCATTGATTATATTATGAGAAGGCCATTAGTCCCTAATGAAAAGAAGAAAGTTCTAGAATGGATGTATAATTATAATATGAATCCTGATATAATAGTTAGAGCATTTTTTTATTCAGTAGAAAAAAAGGGCATAAGGAAAGTAAACTATGTAGAGGGAATAATTAGAAATTGGTATGATTCTGGAATAACAAATGTAGAAGCTCTACAAGAGCAATTAAAGAAAAAAGATAAAAAGTATTATAGATATGAGAGAATAATGCAGTACTTAGGCTATAGGAAGGAAATTCCTACAGAGAGTCAAATGAAAGTTATAGATAAATGGTTTAATGAATATAGTTTTTCCTTGGAAATAGTTTTAAAAGCTTGTGAGAACACTAATAAAACTTCAAATCCAAGTATTAACTATATAGATGGAATACTGTCTTCATGGTATAACAAGGGAATAAAGACTATAGATGATATTGAAAAGAAAGATAAATTGCCAGAAAATAAGGATAAGGCATATGAACAGGGAAAATCAGGAACAAAAAGGCAGGTTAGATCTACTGGAAGACCAGTAAAAACCAGATTTCATAATTTTGAGCAGAGGACTTCCAATTATAGTTCCGACGAATTAGAAGAAATTGCAAGAAAAAAAAGAGAAGAATATTATTTTAAAATTAAAGGGGATGATTAACAGTCAACAAAACATTATAATACTTTATAAAACATACTTGATTTTTATTAATGTCTGTAGTAAATCTTAATCAAGAGGTGGTATTTATGAAATATTATCAAATAGGAGAATTTTTAAATAATAACCGTATTCAGTTGTAGACTTCAGGGCAAAAGAGCTAATAAGGCTAAGAAGATGATTAAGGAGTTGGCTAAAGGTGATTAGAGGCATTAAAGTACAACTCAAACCAAATAACAAACAAAAAACTAAATTATTTGAATCAGCAGGAGTGGCAAGATTTGCGTATAACTGGACATTGAATAGGCAGCAAGAGAATTATAAAAATGGTGGTAAATTTATTTCAGATAAAGATTTAAGAAAAGAATTTACAAAATTAAAACAAACTAAAAGATATAAATAGTTAAATAATTTTAGTAACAATATTACAAAACAAGCAATAAAAGATGCATGTAATGCTTATATCAGATTTTTTAAAGGTGAAAGTAACTTTCCAAGATTTAAAAGTAGAAGAAGAACTAAACCAAGTTTTTATGTAGATACAGACAAAATACAATTTACTGATACCCATGTAAAATTAGAAAAACTAACTACCAGCAGAAAGAAAAACAAGCAACAATTTAACTGGATAAGATTGTATGAGCATAGAAGAATACCTTATGGTAAAGGTGTTAAATATATTAACCCAAGAGTATCATTTGATGGGGTAAACTGGTGGATAGCAGTGAGTATAGAATATCCTGATAATATAGAAATACCCACAAATGAGGGAATAGGAATAGATGTAGGTATAGAAAAATTAGCAGTTGTATCAGATGGAAATATTTATAAAAACATAAATAAAACTAAAGAAATAGAGAAACTAGAAAAAAGAAAGAAAAGACTACAAAGAAAGGTATCAAGAAAATATGAAAAAGGAAGGGAGGGAGACCGTTACAAGAAAACTAAAAATATTATAAGGCTAGAAAATCAACTTAAAAAGTTAAACCAAAGGCTTACAAATATTCGTCATAATTACTCCCACCAAATAACTACTGAAATAATAAAGCGAAAACCAGGCTTTATTGTAGTAGAAGATTTGAATGTATTAGGGATGATGAAGAATAAGCATTTATCCAAAGCTATACAATATCAAGGATTTTATGAATTTTATAGACAACTTCAATATAAATCAGAATGGAATAATATAAAGTTCATAGTGGCAGATAGGTTCTTTCCCAGTAGCAAAACTTGTAGCCAATGCGGTTCATACAAAAAGAATTTAAAGTTAAGTGATAGAAAATATATCTGCGAAGATTGTGGCTCTATATTGGATAGGGATTTAAATGCTAGTTTAAATCTTAAAAACTATGGTCAGGAAATAGCCTAAATCACTTAAACGATACTATTTCCATGTACCCATACGTTAGTGGGGAATTTAAGCCTTTGGAGTGCTAGATCACTTGAGTAGGATTAATCCGAAAAAGAGTATGATGATTAAGGAATGAAACGTAAACTTTTATAAGTTGGTTATAGAGTTTTATAAGTTTTCATTAACGGAATAGCCTATGGATAAAAGTATTTTAAATGATATTTTAAGTGAATATGAAAAAAAGAGGGATAAAGCTAAGTATGAGCAAAAATTAAGACAAGATGAAGTATATTTAAAAGTACCTGAAATTAAACAAATTGATGATAAAATATCTAAAACAGGATTTCTAATATCTAAGGCTATTTTAACTAATCATAAAAGTTATGAAAAAAATTTGAAGGAAATAAAGGAAAAAATGAAAAAATTAAAAATGAGAAAAGCATTCCTTCTTACAGAAAATAATATACCTTTAGAATATTTAGATGTAAATCATGAATGCAATAATTGTAAAGATACAGGATATCTTGAGAACGGAGAGAAATGTAATTGTTTTAAACAAGCTCTTATAAGAAGGGCTTATAAGATGTCAAATATTGAAGATAATTTAGATAAGGAAAATTTTAAAACCTTTGATATAAATATATTTCCCAATAAACCTTTTCAAGATGAAAAACTAACTCCTAGAGAAAATATGATGAATATATTAAGTATATCTGAAGGTTTTGTAAATAACTTTAGTGAAAAAAATGGACAAAATCTTCTTTTTTATGGGAGTACAGGATTAGGGAAAACTTTTATGTGCAATTGTATTGCAAAATCATTATTAGATAAGAATAAAATAGTTGTATATCAAACAGCTTTTACTATATTAGAAATAATAGAAAATCATAGATTTAATAAAAAAGAGAAAAAATTTGATTATGCAGATTATAATTATTTATTTGAAGCAGATTTACTAATAATAGATGATTTAGGAACAGAAGTGTCAAATACTTTTACTAATGCAGAAATATTTAATATAGTAAATACAAGACTTATAAGTGGCAAAAAGACTATTATCTCAACTAATTTAACACCTAAAGAAATATCTGATATATATACAGATAGAGTGTTTTCAAGGATTCTTGAAAAATTTATACCATTAAAATTCTATGGACCAGATTTAAGGTGGGAAGGCTAATATATAGTTAAAGTAAATAAAAAGAGCTTAGAATTTTCTAAGCTCTTTTTTTCTATGGCGACCTGGAAGGGACTCGAACCCTCGACCTCCAGCGTGACAGGCTGGCATTCTAACCAACTGAACTACCAGGCCAATATATGGTGACCCTACCGGGATTCGAACCCGGGATACCGCCGTGAAAGGGCGATGTCTTAACCGCTTGACCATAGGGCCATATTTTGTACAAAAATAAAACCAATTATATATTACCCTAAAACAAAGGGCTTGTCAATAGTTTTTAAAAATTATTTAAGAATGTATCGTTTTAAATAAGATCGAAGCAAGTCTAGAAGAATAATTGGACTAGAGATAAATCAGAAAATAGTAAATAACGACGTTAAGGCAAGAAAAATCTAGGATTTCTAAATATTTTTTCATTTTTAGCTTATAAATATAAAGAAATGTCGAAGGGAAAATCTTGAAGATATTTAATGTTTAATGTATGATAAATATATAGAGAATTTATACAAAATTCAAAATACAATTCATAAATGTTTCTGGCATCATAAATTTTTAAAAAACAAAGTTTTATAGTATGCATATGTAAACTTAAATAATATAAAGCATATATAATAGTAGATTATTTAGTATTAGCTCTATGACATACTTATTTGCAAAATGATAAAAGCATTGTTCCAGTTATATAATGCATAATATTTTAATATTCATATAACGGGTTGAAATAAATAATTAAATTAAGGAGGTGAAATTAATGGATATTATTAAACAAGGGGTTTTAAACACAGATCTTATAAAAATAGAACCAAAGAATAATCCTCCCATCACAACAGATCAAATAGGTCATCGTATATGTACAAATGAAGGCAGCGGTAATGGCAGTTATAAATGTCCATTTCTTGCTGCAAGCCCATGTCCTATACTTTAACACCAGATGTATAGTATTATATTTGAAATAAAATTTATTTAAGTTATTACTTTGTAGAAAATACGTTGCATGACATAATAGTCTTAAAATATAATTGTATTTTAAATAGATTATTAGTCATGCAACAATCTTATATAATAAATTTGATATTGAAGGTAAATTTTTAACAATTCAAAATTATAGGGGATATTAAGAATTAATGATAAAAAATGATCTGAATAAGAAAGCCTTAAAATTAAAAAAATCTTTTTATAATATAGTGGTGAGGGAATTGGAAAATAAAGACATTCTATTATATAATAGCTTATCTGGTGCTTTTGGTATTATGAATGACAAGGGAAGACATATATATGAGAATATAGAAAATATTAAGGAATTAAATACGGAAGATGAAATTAATATATTAAATTGTATGAAGTCAAATGGTTTTTTAGTAGAACAGGATATTGATGAAAGGTTATTAATTAAAACTTTAAAGAATTTTCAAAGATTTAGTTCAGAAACTTTAGGTTTGGCAATTGTGCCTACATTAGATTGCAATATGGCCTGCCCTTATTGTTATGAGAAGAAAGGAGATATATATATGACTATAAGGGTAGCTGACGACATAATTAAATTTATTGAAGAATATTTATGTAGTAATACTATTGATAACATACACATTTCTTGGTATGGAGGAGAACCTCTACTGAGCATTGATATCATATCATATATCTCAAACAAAATAATTGACCTATGTAAGAAGTTTAAAAAATCATATAATGCATCAATAGTAACAAATGGAACTTTGCTAGATAGAGAGACAGCTAAAATTTTATATGATTTGAAAATTACACATGCGCAGGTTACATTGGATGGAACAAAGGAGGTAAACAATAATAGAAGACGTTTAAAGAATGGTTCTGATAGTTTTGAAATAATAACTAGCAATATTATTAATTGTGCGGATATAATTCCTATAACTGTAAGATGCAACATAGATAAAAACAACATTACTGGAATGGACGAGTTATACAATTTTTTCTTTAGGAATGATATAAATTTTTATATAGCACCTATTGAAAAACAAACTGATGCATGCAGTGTAAATACGGATAAATGTTTTTCATATAAAGACTTTAGTACCATTGAATTTGATGTATTAAGACAAATGTATACTAATAATAAAAATATAGATAATATATCCTATCCAAGTGTTAAATTTTTACCATGCTCAGCGTTGTCATCTAAATCATATGTAATTGATCCATATGGCAATTTGTATAAATGTTGGTGTGAGATTGGAGACAAGAACAAGGCAGTAGGTACGATTAAAGATGGTATAGAATTAAAGGGAAATCTTATAAAATGGTTATCTATAGAGCATGATAAAAAGTGTAACCAATGTAAATTATTTCCGATTTGTCTAGGTGGATGTCATTTAAAGGCAATAGAAGGCAAAGAGTTAGAGTGTCCATACGATGTAATTAATTTCAGAGATAAACTTGAATTGTATTATGAAGATTATGCAAATAAAAATAGAATAAATGATAAGATTAATACTATTTAAGTGTATAAAATTAGTATATTCAAGTAAGGGGGAGAAAATATGGACATATGTAGTATAAAGCATAAAAAAATGACATTGATATTTATTTTAATCTTTTTAACTTCAATGATATTAACAGGCTGTACTACATATACCGGAAATTCAACTGAAAGATATCTGAATAAATATATTGAAAAGAATTATATCGGATTAAATCTAAAAGATGGAGATTATATAAAAGATTTTAGTATATTAGATAAAGACATAAGAAAACATGATGTTTTTCTAGCAGGAGAGGCACATGGTGTAAAGATGAACTATGATTTGCAGTTAGAATTAATTAAATATTTGAATAATAAAGCAGATGTTAGGTACATTTTAGGGGAGTTTGGATATAGTGTTGGTGAACATATAAATAAATATTTAGACACAGGGGATGAAAAGATATTAGAATATGTTGTTAAAAATTCTGAGGGTTCAATATTTGGAAGCAATGAGTTTTATGAATTCCTTAAAAAAATACAAGAATATAATACTACTATTGCTGAAGATAAAAAAATAAAATTTGTAGGAATTGATTTGGAAATGAAATTATCTTTTGCTGTAGATTATTTGAGTTCAATTATATCAAGCAAAGAAAAGATAGCCAGTACTCCAGCTTTAATAGAGAGGTTTGAAAAAGAAAAAAATAGTATTAATAGTATTGAAAATTATGATAGATTTGTAGATTTATTAAATTTATTACAAAAAGATATAGAAGGAAATGTAAGTAAATATAAAAAGTACTTAGGAGATAGATATTTTGATTTTTGTATGGTATTAGATAATATAGTTGTTCATGTTTCTACTGAAAAAGATTCTTATCATAAAATTAGGGAAAAAAGTATATATGATAATTTTAAAGAAATGTATAATGTTTGTCAAAAAGGTAAGTTTTTTGGTCAATTCGGAGATGGACATGTATATCAAGAGAATATTATGGATTATTTATATAATAATAAAAGATTTGGAATGTATTTAAACAAAGGTGATTCACCTGTTAAAGATAGAGTATTGTCTATAAGCTATGGTTATAAAGATTGTTATGATAATGAACATTTATCTGATGAAAATTATGGGAAGGAAATTACACCAGTAAATATAAATAATATAGATATTATTGATAAGTATTTGGATGCAGATGTAACAGTATTTAAACTTAATGGAAAAAAGTCTCCTTTTAAGGATGAGCTTTATTTTGTACCAAATGCAGATAAAGGGGTGACAACGGATTATTTTCAATATCTAATAATTATGAAAGATTCATCAGCACTTACTCCTTTTCAATAGATATCTATAATCAGATAGATTAAAATATATTTAAATATGATTAAGAGATTTTATAAAATATATTTTAAATTGACAATAGGTTATAGAATGTTATATCTATAGAAAATACTTCTTCTAAGAATCTTTTCTTTAAAATTAAGTTCTGCAGTGAAGAATTAAGCACTTCTATAAAATTTATTCATATAGATAAAAGATTATATTTATAATTTTAATAATACTAAACTAGGTAAAGAAAATAAGCTTATAGTTATAGAAAAGTTAAAGTATTAAAATAGATTGATTGGATGATATTTGAATAAAGATCTAGATTAGAAATAAAAGGAATGATATTAATGCAATAATAACTGTGGAGTTAATAAAAAAGTTTGGCATAAAATCAAATTTTGAATAAATAACAAACAAAGTGATTTTATTATATTTATTGGGCCAGATATTGTGAAATTGGAAGAAAGCGGTTGATTTATATGAAAATATTTAAATTTATTAAAAAATACATATTTAAGTATAAATTACAATTGTTTATATTTTTCATACTTAGTATTCTTTCATGGATAATATCAATTTCAATACCTTATATAACCGGTAATTATATAGATTCATTAATATATTCTCAAAATAGTTCTACTATATTTAATTTTACTATGAAAATACTTCTCATAGGAATTGTAAGCATAGTGTCATCATTTATAATGAATTATTCTTATGTTAAACTTCAAACAAAATCTGCTATTGATTTGAACCTTGATGTATTAAATCATATTTTTAAGCTTCCAATACTTTATTTTAAGGACATAGATACTACATATTTGAATCAAAGAGTTAATTCCGATAGTAATACTTTAGTTTCATTCATATTGAATAATATGTTAGATTCAATAATTAAATCTCTAACCCTTATATTTGTATTTTATATTTCCATTAGAATAAATAGAAAACTAACTATATTATTGATACCATTTATTCCACTATATTTAGCAATATATTTTATATTTAAAAAACCATTATTTAAATCTGGACATGATTTGAAAGAGAAGCAAAATAAGTTTTTTTCAAAAATGAACGAGCAATTATACAATATAAAATTGATTAAGTTAAATTCTACTTTTGAGGAATCTGGGGAACAGCTTAGAGAAAATTTTTCAACAGTGTTAGTATCCCTTTTAAAATATACAAGAATATCATATATTTTTTCAAGTAGTGATTCAATGACTGTGACTATATACCAAATAACAATATTTCTATTTGGAGGAATGGAAATAATCAATGGGGGTTTAACTATAGGTCAATTTACTATAATAAATAGCTATTTTTCTATGATTATGGAATGTATAAGCTATTATTTAAGTCTAGGAAAATCTTATCAGGATGCCTTAGTTTCTTATAATAGATTGGAAAAAATATTAAATCAATCAAAGGAGGCTAATGGAGATAAAACATTAGATACTATTGATACAATAATTCTTGAAAATGTTTATTTTTCATATGATTATACGAGGAATATTATAAATGACTTTAACTATGAATTTAAAAAGGGAAGTATTTATTGTATTACTGGACGAAATGGAACAGGGAAAAGTACATTTATTAATTTAATACTGGGACTTTTCAATGATTATTATAAAGGAAATATATATTATAATTCATTGGAATTGAGAAAATTAGATATGTATAGTGTTCGAAAAAGAATTATAGGTATTAGTGAGCAAGAACCTAGACTAATTAATGATACAATTAAAAAGAATGTAGTTTATGGTATTAATAAATATAATTATGGTGATATTGAAGAATTATTAAAAAAATTGAACTTTGACTTAAATAAATTTTCAAAGGGTATAAATACAAGTCTATATGAGGATGCAAATAATATATCTGGAGGTGAAAAATTAAAAATATCTCTTACAAGAACATTTTTAAAAGATCCAGATGTGATTATATTAGATGAACCTACATCAGTATTAGATATTAATAGTATTGAAAAATTAAAATTTATATTAAATCAGATAAAAGAATATAAAATAATTATTATAGTTACTCATAGTAAAGAAATTTTAGATATAGCAGATGAAGTTATTAGTTCAAATGAAATATGCTATAATTTGAATGATAAAATTAATGTATATCAAAGTTAGTTTAAATATATTCAGTGATATGTCAAATTTATATAAAATGTTTAAACATCAATGCTTTTGTATTTGCTAAATACATTATTATATTTCACACTGTGTATTCAAGTAAGGGGGAGAAAAAATGAACATATGTAGTATAAAGCATAAAAAAATCACATTGATATTTATTTTAATCTTTTTAATTTCAGCGATATTGACGGGCTGTACTACATATACCGGAAATTCAACTGAAAGATATCTGAATAAATATATTGAGAAGAATCATATAAGTTTAAATTTAAAAGAGAAAGATTATATAAAAGATTTTAGTATACTAGATAAAGACATAAGAAAACATGATGTTTTTCTAGCAGGAGAGGTACATGGTGTAAAGATGAACTATGATTTGCAGTTAGAATTAATTAAATATTTGAATAATAAGGTAGATGTTAGGTACATTTTAGGGGAGTTTGGATATAGTGTTAGTGAACATATAAATAATATTTAGACACAGGGGATGAAAAGATATTAGAATATGTTGTTAAAAATTCTAAGGGTTCAATATTTGGAAGCAATGATTTTTATGAATTCCTTAAAAAAATACAAGAATATAATACTACTATTGCTGAAGATAAAAAAATAAAATTTGTAGGAATTGATTTGGAAACGAAATTATCTTTTGCTGCGGATTATTTGAGTTCAATTATATCAAGCAAAGAAAAGATAGCTAGTACTCCAGCTTTAATAGAGAGGTTTGAAAAAGAAAAAAATAGTATTAATAGTATTGAAAACCATGACAGATTTGTATATTTATTAAATTTATTACAAAAAGATATAGAAGGAAATGTAAGTAAATATAAAGAGTACTTAGGAGATAGATATTTTGATTTTTGTATGGTACTAAATAATATGGTTGTTCCTATTTCTACCGAAAAATATTCTTATTTTGAAATTAGAGAGAAAAATATATATGACAGTTTTAAAGAAATATATAATATTTATCAAGATGGTAAATTTTTTGGTCAATTTGGATATGGACATGTATATCAGGAAGATATTATGGGCCCTTTATATAAAAGTAAGAGACTTGGAATGTATTTAAACGAAGATGATTCACCTTTTAAAGATAGAGTATTGTCTATAAGCTATGGTTATAAAGATTGTTATAATAATTATTATTATTTATCTAATGAAAATTGTAGGGAAGAAATTACATCAGCAAATATCAATAATGTAGATATTATTGATATTTGCTGATATAACAATATTTAAACTTAATGGAAAAAAGTCTCCTTTTAAGGATAAGCTTTATTTTGTACTAAAGGCAGATAAAGGAGTAACAACGGATTATTTTCAATACTTAATAATTATGAAGGATTCACCCGCTCTTACTCCTTTTTAAAAGAATTAAAATATTATTTGCTGATAGCCTAGCCAGATAGTGATAAAATAAATATAATATAAAAAAGGAGGAAATATATTATGAGTTCAGATGATAGAAGATCAGAGATTATAAATATATTAAATAAACTAGATAAAGCTATAAGTGGTACAGATCTTGCTAAAAAGTTAGGAGTAAGTAGGCAGATAATAGTACAAGATATTGCTATTTTAAGAGCTAGTGGAGAAGAAATTATAGCTACACCTCAGGGATATATTGTCTTAAAAGATGTAAATGAAAGAAGGTTAATCAAAACTATTGTATGCAAACATTCAACTTATGAAGAAATTGAAGATGAATTAAAGACCATTGTAGATATTGGAGGAAAAGTACTAGATGTAATTATTGAACATCCAATATATGGAGAGATTAAGAGTTCTCTTATGATTAGTTCAAGACTAGATGTAGATGAATTTATAAAAAATTTAAAAGCCACTAATGCCGAACCACTATCTTCTTTAACAGAAGGAGTCCATATTCATTCTATAGAAGTAGAAAATGAAGAAAACTTTAAAAAAATTGAAAAGGTATTGGAAGAAAAAAGCTACTTGATAAAAGATTAATAAAATGATATATTTTGTATATATAGGTGACAAGACAACTGTAATAACATTAATGAGGAGTGGCTAAAATGGAAAAAGAATCTAAAGATGGAGTAAAAGAATATTTAATTAAGGTTTTAAATGGTATGGCACTTGGATTGTTTTCTTCTCTAATCATAGGACTTATAATTAAACAATTAGGAACTCTTTTTAAGATAAATTCTATAATTGAATTTGGTCAGATAGCTCAGTACATGATGGGACCAGCCATAGGAGCTGGAGTTGCATACAGTATAAATGCTTCTCCCCTTGGAATATTTGCTTCTATCATTACAGGGGCAATAGGAGCTGGAACTATCCACATTGATGGCGGAGAAACATTAATAGCAGTAGGAGAACCAGTAGGTGCATTTATTGCAGCTTTATTAGGAGCAGAGTTTTCTAAATTAGTTCAAGGAAGAACTAAGGTAGATATAGTTATAGTGCCCTTAGGAACTATAATTGTAGGAGGCTTTGTAGGTAATTATATTTCACCAATAGTAAGTGCTTTTATGATATTTGTTGGAAATATAATAAATATGGCTACAGAACTTCAACCTATTCCTATGGGAATATTAGTATCAGTATTAATGGGTATTGCCTTAACTCTTCCAATAAGTAGTGCAGCATTGGCTATTTCTCTAGGTCTTAGTGGATTAGCAGCAGGAGCAAGTACTGTAGGATGTGCTGCACAGATGATAGGCTTTGCTATTTCTTCTTATAGAGAAAATGGATTTGGAGGGCTTATAGCACAGGGAATAGGAACATCTATGCTCCAGATTCCTAATATAATTAAAAACCCTAGAATTTGGATTCCACCAATAATAGCCTCTGCAATACTGGGACCAATATCTACTACTTTATTAAAAATGGAAGGAAATATGATAGGTGCAGGTATGGGAACTAGTGGACTAGTAGGACAATTTGCAACAATAGATACAATGGGTGCAGGAGTAGGAGTATTTATAAAAATTTTATTGCTCCATTTTATACTTCCAGGTATAATATCTTTTGTAATATCTGAATGGATGAGGAAAAAAGGATATATTAAAAAAGGGGATATGAAAATATAACCCCTTTTTTCTTTTGGAAAATCTAAAATTTGTGTATAATGTAAAGTAGAATATATTTATTAGGAGAGTGGAAACTTTGTTTGATTTAGATACCTGTGTAGCATTTATAACTAACAAAGCAGCAAAAAAGATGGCAGATGCATTTAATGAAAGGCTGTCTAAATTAGGTATTACTCGTGTTCAATGGATAGCATTATTTTATTTAGGAAAAGAAGAGGGAATTAGCCAGAAAGAATTGGGAGAACTTATGGACATTAAAGATTCTACAGTAGCTAGACTTATAGACAGAATGGAAAAGGAAGAATATGTTTATAGGAAAAAAGATTCTTTAGATAGAAGAATTACAAATATATATTTAACTGAAAAAGGAAAAGAATATAGAAAAGAGTTATTGCCAGAAGGGGAAGAGATGGCAAGAATTTTTGCTAATGGCATATCAGATGAAGAAATGGATATATTTATAAATGTTGTAAATAAAATGCTGTCTAATATTGGTGAAAAAATTTAAAAAAGGGTTGTCTCTTTGTGAAGTATTTGCTATACTAATAATTAGCATAGCAAATACTTTTTTTAGGGGGTATAAAAATGAAAAACAATCCAAGAGAATTATTAAACGATTTTACTAACGGTCTTCAAGAAGCAAGTGAAACTAGTGGTGCTCAAGTAGAAGCTTTTATGAATTTATTAGGCGCATGTTATGAACCTAATGCATTAGATGTAAAGACTAAGGAGTTAATAAGTGTTGCAGTTGCAGCTTATAATAGATGTGAATATTGTATAGCATTTCATGTATATAAAGCATTAGAATCAGGAGCTAGTAGAAATGAAATAATGGAAGCGGCAATGGTAGCAGTTGCTTTTGGCGGAGGACCATCAATGGCTTATAGTGTTACATTAGTGAAAGATAGTATTGATGAGTTTGAAAAGGATTTCCAATAGGTTTTAATGGCAATAGGAGGCGATTAAAATTAAAATCCAAATTAAGTTTGAAAATGTACCAGGTGGTTTGAAAAGTGGAAAGGTAGTTAGGGTATGTAAGAATGTAGGGGATGAAATACATTCTGGAGAACCTTTAGTAGCTGTGGAAGAGAACAAGAAAACTATAGACATATATTCAAATGCAGAAGGAATTATAAAAGAGATAAATGTAAAAGAAGGAGATAAGGTTAAATTAGGCCAGTTATTAGTTTTAATTGAAGGAGAAATAGTCGAACAAAAAGAAGTTAAAAAAGAATCTAAAGGTAGTTTCAATTATTTTGAAGGTATAATGTCTCCAATAGAAGAAGAAATAGAAACTAAAGTAACTATAATAGGCTCAGGACCAGGAGGGTATGTAGCAGCTATTAAACTAGCACAAATGGGTGCTGATGTTGTAATAGTGGAAAAAGATAGTATAGGTGGTACTTGTTTAAATAGAGGATGTATTCCAACAAAGGCTTTAGTTAGATCGGCAGAAATATATAAGAATATTCAAGATGCAAATAAATATGGATGCTTTTCAAAAGAACATGGAGTAAATATGGACGAAGTAATTTCTAGAAAAGATAATATAGTAGCTCAATTAACTGGAGGTATTGAACACCTTCTTGGGTCAAATAATGTGAAAATCATAACAGGAGTTGGAGAAATAGTAGATGAAAATACAGTATTTGTAAAGAGTAAACGTAAAGAAACTACTATAAAAACAGAAGATATAATTATTGCTACAGGTTCTACTGTTTCACGACTTCCTATTCCAGGAATTGAATTAGATAATGTTCTAAAAAGCGATGAAGCATTGGAATTAATAAAACTTCCAGAAGAAATTGTGATCATTGGCGGAGGAGTCATAGGCATGGAATTTGCCTTTATATACAATAGCTTAGGTAGCAAAGTAACTATAGTTGAGTTTATGCCAAATATATTGCCTAGTTTAGATGAAGATGTACAAGATACAATTAGAGAAATTGCAGAAGATAGAGGAATAAAGATTTATACAGATTCTAAAGTAGATAGAATTTTAGATGATGAAAACCATAAATGTATAGTAGAGTTTACCAATGGTGAAAAGAAATTTATATCTACGGAGAAAGTACTGGTTTCCGTTGGTAGACAACCCTATATAGAAGGTTTAAATCTAGAAAAAGTAAAAGTTGAACTAAATGAAAACAAAAAAGGAGTAAAAGTAGATCATAAGATGAGAACAAATATACCTAATATATATGCTATAGGAGATGCAACAGGACAGGTACAATTAGCCCATGTAGCCTCAGCACAGGGTATAGTTGCTGCTAAGAATATAATGGGTAAGGAAAGTGTTATAGACTATAGTAACATACCAAGTGCTATATTTACTGACCCAGAAATTGCAACTATAGGAATTGATGAAAAAACTGCAGCTAAAGAAAATATAGATGTAGAAATAGGTAAATTTCCATTTATGTCAAATGGAAAAGCTCTAACATATGGCTCAACTGAAGGATTTGTAAAGATCATTGTTGAAAAAGATTCTAAAAAAGTTATAGGAGCTGCAATCATAGGTCCAAATGCAACAGATTTAATCAATGAAGTATCCATAGCTATTTCTAATGAATTAACAATAGACTATATTATTGATACTATACATCCTCATCCAACAACCTCTGAATCTATTTTTGAAGCAGCATTGGCGGCAGAAGGAATGTGTATTCATAACTAATTAAAAACCCTTACAGAAAGTAAGGGTTTTTAATTGTAAAAAAATAGTACTTGAAATAATTTCTTATATGTGGTATAATATTTCTCAAAATTCAATAGTTTGTGTTGATGAGAAATAGTAAGTAATTCTAGTCTCTTAAGAGAGCCAATGGTAGGTGAAAATTGGTGGGGCAAATTACTGAATCCAGCTCGGAGCAAATTATTTATACTAAGTGAGCTTTTAGCTAACTAGGGTGGCAACGCGGGTAACTCTCGTCCCTAAAGGGATGGAGAGTTTTTTTATTTCTAAAATAAGAATGGAGGGGATGGAAAAGTGTTAGATATTAAAATGATTAGAAAAAATCCTGAATTAGTAAAAAAAGGGATTGCTAAACTTTCTGGCGAACATAATATTGATGAGGTAATAAAACTGGATGAGAAGAGAAGAGAGATTTTAGTAAAGTTAGAAGAAATGAAATCACAACAAAATAAAGTTTCAAAAGAAATTCCAAAGATGAAAAAAGAGGCAAAAGATGTATCTGAGCTGTTAAAAGAGATGAAGGAATTGTCTTCAAATATTAAAAATATGGATGTAGAAGTTAAAGAAATAGATAAGGATTTAAAAAATTTACTTTTAGGTATTCCCAATATTCCGCATGATGATGTACCAGAAGGGAAAACAGATGAAGATAATGTAGAAATTAGGAAATGGGGAGAACCTACAAAATTTTCCTTTGAACCAAAAGCCCATTGGGATTTAGGAATTGAATTAAATATACTTGATTTTGAAAGGGCTTCTAAAATAACAGGTGCAAGATTTAGTATATTTAGAAACAAAGGAGCATTGCTTCAGAGAGCATTAATTAATTTCATGTTAGATCTTCATACAATTGATCAAGATTATATGGAAATGTTGACTCCATTTATGGTAAATAGAAACAGTATGACTGGTACAGGACAATTGCCTAAATTTGAAGAAGATGCTTTTTCAGTTCCAAGTAAAGATTATTTCTTAGTACCTACAGCAGAAGTTCCAGTTACAAATTTGCATAGAAATGAAATACTAAATGAAGATGAATTACCTATTTATTATACAGCATATACACCTTGTTTTAGACAGGAAGCAGGTTCAGCTGGAAGAGATACAAGAGGGCTTATAAGAAATCACCAATTTGATAAAGTAGAATTAGTTAAATTTGTAAAACCTGAAGGATCTTATGATGAACTTGAAAAACTTACAAATGATGCAGAAGAGGTTTTGAAAAAATTAGGGCTTCCTTACAGGGTTGTAAATCTCTGTACTGGAGATTTAGGTTTCTCATCAGCTAAAACTTATGATATAGAAGTATGGATGCCTAGCTATAATAGATATGTTGAAATATCTTCTTGTAGTAATTTTGAGGATTTTCAGGCTAGAAGGGCAAATATTAGATTTAGAAGAAAAGAAAACAAAAAAATAGAATATGCTCATACATTAAATGGTTCTGGTCTTGCTGTAGGAAGAACATTTGCAGCCTTAGTTGAGAATTATCAACAAGAGGATGGTTCAATACTTATTCCAGAAGTATTGAGACCATATATGAGAGGTATGGAAAGGATAACTAAATAATAAAACAACTAGTGACTGTCTTAAAATAATTTTAATTATTTTAGACAGTCATTTTTTATTAATAAAAATTTAGATTTAAAATATAATATAATAATATAGGATTTTGGAGGTTAATTATGTATAGTAAAAGGAAAATATCTAGTTTTTTAATAATTGTACTATCACTTTCTATAATATTATCTGGTTGCTTAGTATCTAATTCTACTCATGAAACGTTGATTACAAATGATTATAATGATTTGAAAATAGACAAATTAAATAATTATAAAATAGAGGTAGAATTTAATCCAAGGGAAAAAAATTACACAGGAAAGCAGGTGATTACATATGTAAACAATACAGATAGTAATTTAAAAGATATTTTTATACATCTTTATCCAAATGCTTTTAAATCAAAAGAAACTGCCCCATTTTTAGAGGATGATTTTGAAAAGATTTACAATGGAAAATATGAGCCTGGATTCATAGATTTAAATAAGGTTATGGTGAATAAAAAAGATGTAAATTATGAGATACAAGGACATGGAGATACTATTTTAAAGATAGAACCTAATTCAGCTTTAAAACCAAATGAAAAATTAGATATATATTTGGAGTATAAGGTCAAACTTCCTTCAGCACAAGATAGATTTGGCTATGGAGAAGATACATTTAATTTTGGAAATTGGTACCCTATAGTATCTGTATATGATGAAAACGGATGGAATACAGATCCTTATTATAATATTGGAGATCCTTTTTATAGTGATATAAGTAATTATGAGGTAAGAATAACAGTACCTAGAAATATAATAGTAGCTTCTAGTGGAAATATATTAGATGAAAAAATCAAAGGGAATAAAAAGACATATAATATTGAAGGGAAACTTATAAGGGATTTTGCTTGGATAGCTAGTGAATATTTTACAGTAGAAGAAAGAGAAGTTGAAGGGATAAAAATAAAAAATTATTTTTTAGAGGGAGATTCAGATATTAAAAAGTTTGTAGGAGATGTTTCGGAAAATTCTATTAGAACTTTTAATAAATTGTTTGGAAAATATCCTTATGGAAATTATTCTGTAGTAGCTACAGATTTTAGTGGAGGTATGGAATATCCAGGTTTGGTTTTTATAGGGAGAGAGTATTATAATGAGTTTGAAAAGGATTTTTTAGAAAAGGTAATAGCTCATGAAACAGGTCATCAGTGGTGGTATGGAGTAGTAGGGAACAATCAGGTAGAAGAAGCATGGCTAGATGAATCCTTAACAACTTATTCTGAAATAGTATATTTAGATGAAATATATGGTGAAGAAATGGGGAAAGAACATTATGAAGATATGAAAAACTATTATGATTATATGCAAGAATCCTACAAATTTGAAGAAGTAGTTGTTAAATCCTTAGAAGATTTTAATAATTGGAATGACTATGGAGCATTAGTTTATTATAGGGGTGCTATGTTTTTAGATGAAATAAAAAAAGACTTTGGCAAAGAAACACTATATGATATACTGGATAAGTATTATAATAAACATAAATTTTACAATGCTAAAACTGAAGATTTTATAAAGGTTTGTGAAGAGGTAACAGGCACTAGTTTTGAAAAGAGAGTATATAAATGGCTTTATAAAAGGGAATAGCATATCTAATTTTAAAATAAAGGTGATATTATGAAAATTAAATTTAAAAGGCAAGCATTTTTTTTATTAGTATTTATTTTTCTAATTAATTCAATATCTTTTGCTGGAAAAATAGGTATTGAAGAAGGAGTTTCAGCATATTTATTAGCAGATTTTGAAGAAGGCAGAATACTGGAAGAATACAATATAGATACCCCACTAGAGATAGCTAGTATTACAAAGCTTATGACCTATACTGTAGTAATGGATGAAATAAGAAATAGAAATATATCTATGAAAGATGAAATAACTATAGATAAGGAAGTGGCAAGTATCAAAGGTTCGACTTTTGAGTTAGAAGAAGGAGAAAAATTTTCAGTAGAAACTTTACTTCAAAGTACGTTGATAGTTTCTGCTAATGATTCTTGTGTAGCTTTAGCTAAGCATGTATCAGGAGATGTACCAAGCTTTGTAAAAAAGATGAATCAAAAAGCAAAAGAAATAGGATTAGAAAATGCAAAATTTTTAAACCCTAACGGTCTTCCTGAAAATAGTGGGCATAATACTATGAGTGTTAGAGATATTTTTGAACTTTCCAGATACATATTAAAAGAATATCCTCAAATACTTGAAATAACTAAAAAAGAAAAAATTGATATAGATGATAGTATAAGAGGAGAGGATTTTGTAAATAAAAATACAAATCCATTGTTGAAGGAAATACCTGAAGTAGATGGACTCAAAACAGGATTTACTGATGGAGCGGGTTACTGTCTGGTTTCTACAATTAATGTAAAAGGACAAGCTAAGGATGAAGATTCTAGACTTATTGGTATAGTAATGGGAACTAAAAGCGAAGAAGGCAGAAAAAACATGAGCAAATATTTATTAAATTATGGGCTTATAAATTACAAAAAAAATCTAGTATTATCTAAGGACTCTCCAGTAGATGTTATACATATTCCTAATGGAAATAGATTAGAAGTAGAAGTATTTCCTAAAGAAGATACATATGTATTAGAAAAAAAGAATGATAATACATTAAAAAAAGTAGTTATAGACAATGATATTAAATTACCTCTTAAAAAGGGAGATACTATAGGAAAAGTAATATTATATAGTGAAAATAGTGATAAAGTATTGAAAGAAGTTGATTTGGTTTTAGGGAAGAATATAAGAGAGGCTAATTTTCTAATAAAAGCTTTCAGAAATATAAAAGGTTTTTTAGCATACATTTGGAATTCTGTTTTCTAACAGCAACACAAGGGGACGGTTCTTCTGTGTCCATTGACTTTTCAATAAAAATAGTGTAAAATATATGAGTACACAGTGTGCATCCGTAGCTCAGTAGGATAGAGCAGCGCCCTCCTAAGGCGTGTGTCGGGGGTTCGACTCCTCTCGGGTGCACCATTTTTGTAATTAAATATATAGGTGAAAAATATGGATGAAAAATATATGTCATTGGCTTTAAAAGAAGCTGAAAAAGCTTCTAATATTTTGGAAGTGCCTGTAGGAGCTATTATTGTTCATAAAAATGAAGTGATAGCTACTGGATATAATATGAGAGAAAGTTTAAAAGATCCCACAGCTCATGCAGAGATAATTGCTATAAAAAGAGCTAGTGAATATTTAAATGGTTGGAGACTTATAAATTGTACTATGTATGTAACATTAGAACCTTGTCCTATGTGTGCAGGAGCTATACTAAATTCTAGAATAGATAGATTAGTTATTGGAACAAAAGATTATAAGATGGGATGTTGTGGTACTGTAATTGATTTACTTCACAATTCTAATTTTAATCACAAGGTAGATACTACTTTTGGAGTATTGGAAGATGAGTGTAAAATAATTTTAAAAGATTTTTTTAAAAAACTAAGGAAAAAATGAATATGGAGAGGTGACCGAGAGGTTGAAGGTGGTGGTCTCGAAAACCATTGTACAGTTTTACTGTACCGAGGGTTCAAATCCCTCTCTCTCCGCCAATAGTATATAAATTTAAAAAGCTCAAATTGAATTAATTTGAGCTTTTTAAAATTCTTAAATAATAATAAGCTTCTCTTAAAACATGATCAGCTAATAGAGGTATTATTATAGACCTTATATTGCAATTCAATAAACCTTCTGTAGCTTCTGATTTAAAATCTTTAATTTTCTCAGTAGCTTCTAAACTTTTTTCTGTAATTTCTTCGGCAGGAGAGTTATTTTCCAAAGCTTCTTTAGCTTCTATTGTTAACTCTTCAAATAGTGCAGCAAATTCATTTGCAATATTTATTAAATTTCCTTCTGTAGGATCAAGTAATCCTCTTATAAACATAGAGTGTTCTTCCATTATTTCATTCCAAAATACTTCTTTTTTTAATATATTATTATCTAATATACTTTCATCTAAGCTTTGTAGTTTTTCAAGTATATTCAAATAAACTTCTGCCTCTTCAAAGGTATGTTCTAAAAGTAAAGGATAAAGAGTTATAAAAATTTTACAGTCTAAAACGCTGTCTGTTAAATCTCTTTGTAATTGAATTAAATTATCTACTAAATTTATAGCTTCCATATTTAAATTATAGACCTTTTCATAAAGCTCTGGAGAATAATTTTTATTATATTTAGGAACTAAATTCATCTCTAATTTTGTAATATCTGTATCTATACATACTCCAGTATAAAACTCTGTAAGTAATTCGGCATTTAAAGTGTATTGAGTTACTAATTCATTTGAAGATAGAACATCTTCTCCTATTTGTTTATTGGCTAAATAAACAATTTCTAACAAAAAACTTTCAAAATCTTTTTTTAAGTCATCAATATCTAGTATTAATCTACTATTTTTTATTGGTAATGAAGCTTCAATAAAAATAAGATGTTCTTTCATTATTCTTGCAAAAAACAAATTGTATTCTAAAGAAAGTTTAATATATTCCTCTTTAGACAACAAAAAGATCTCCTCCTTTAATAACATATTAATATTATTATATTAAGCTATTAAAAAAAGGTGATTTAGTGGATGTTAAATAACTAACAAAAATAACTCATCATTTAAAGTGTTAGACAATTATCAATAAATAAGTATAAACAAAGTGGCTATTTTTGAATATTTATAAACAAATACATGAGAATGAATACCTAAAGAGCAAGAAATGTATTGTTAATATTTAGATAATTCAGATAATTTCTTGACTTTTCCCAAAATTCGTACTATGATTTGCATAGAGAATATTAAAATTTTGTAACTTTTTAGCAAGGAGGTAGAAAAATGAGTCAGAACTCAAACAAAGTAAATTTAGGTAAAAGCCCTGAAAGCAGTGGTAGGGAAACTTTTGCAACAAGCTTTGGTATACTAGCAGCAGCTATAGGTTCAGCAGTAGGGCTAGGTAATATATGGAGATTTCCTTATATTACTGGGATGAATGGTGGAGGAGCATTTATTTTAGTTTATTTAATTTGTGTTGCAATAATAGGAATTCCATTGATGTTGTCCGAATTTGTAGTAGGCAGGGAGGGTAAAAAAGATGCTATAGGTTCTTTTAAAAAATTATCTCCCAATGGAAAATGGTATATCAGTGGTATATTAGGAGTTTTAGCAGCATTTATGATACTTTCTTTTTATGGAGTTATAGCAGGATGGTCCTTAGAGTATATAGGGAAATCTATTACTAATCAGTTTGCAGGTAAGACTGTCACACAAATTGAAACAATGTTTGTAGATTTTATAACTCATCCAGTAAAACCTGTAGTTTGTCAGTTAATATTCATGGCTATAACAGGATTTATAGTAGCTGCAGGTGTTCAGGGGGGAATAGAAAAGATTTCAAAAATATTAATACCCTTATTATTAGTTATAATAATTATATTAGATATTAGGGCTATTACCTTACCAGGAGGTAGTGCAGGATTAGAGTTTTTATTTAAGCCAGATTTTTCAAAGATTACTGGAGCTAGTATATTAGATGCATTAGGCCATTCGTTTTTCTCATTGAGTTTAGGAATGGGAATAATGATTACTTACGGTTCTTATATAGGCAAAGGTGAAAAATTAGGTAAAACATCTCTAAATGTAGCTATAGCTGATACTGTAATAGCATTATTAGTAGGAATAGCTATATTCCCAGCAGTATTTGCTTTTGATATTGCTCCAAATAGTGGTCCAGGGTTAGTATTTATTACACTTCCAAATGTATTTGCTAAGATGCCAGGAGGTCCTATATTTTCTTCAATGTTTTTCATATTGTTAGCTTTAGCAGCTCTTACAAGTACTATATCCTTATTGGAAGTAGTAACTGCTTATGTAATAGAGTGTTTTAATATGGAAAGGAAGAAGGCTTCTATCTTAAGTACTGTTTTAATATCTTTATTAGGAGTATTTGCGTCACTTTCTAATGGTCCTTTATCTGGGGAAGTATTTTTTGGCAGAAATTTATTTGACTTTTTAGATTATTTAACAGCAAATTATTTCTTAACTATTGCAGCCCTTATTAGCTGTATATTTGTAGGTTGGAAGTTTAACAAAAAGACTTTAGAAAATCAACTGACGAATGATGGCATTATAAAAGCAAGTTATATAGATGTATACTATTTTATTATAAAGTTTATTTGTCCCATTCTCATACTAATAGTATTTTTAGCTGGCATTGGAATAATATAAGAATCATAAAAAAGTATAGGGTTAGATTAAATCCTATACTTTTTTAATTTATTTATATATAGTGTTAAAAAGTAGTCAAATAATAAAAAAATAGGTTGTACAAATATTATTAAATTTTTCATAGACATATTAGTATTTATAGGATTGCCAATAAATAATTCATATAATTTATAAATCAAGAAGAATGTAATATTAAAGTATATTAACTTTAAGACAATCTCTATTAAAATATTATTAGTTTTTTCTATAAGATTCTTTATTATTCCATAGGGACCAAAAAATAATATATAAAATAGTATATTTCCTCTCATTCCTAATAGCACTGTAGATAAAATAGAAGAAGCAATATATATGTATAAACTATTTTTGGTACCAGTTAATATTAATCCAATAGGAATTATTAAGGCAGATAAAAAAAGCATTAACAATTTATTATAGGGTAAAATAGTACTTAAATAAATAAAAATGATACTTAATGCTGTAAGGAGGCCACCATATGCTATAGCCTTACTTTTATTATTTAAATACATGATATAAAGTCTCCCCCCATACACTCACATAGACAATCTAAACAATAAAGGGTTGCACAAATATTACATATATTATGATCTCTATTATTATAAGGTTTTCTGTAGTTATCATTTCTTCTAAATAGGGAATTGAAAGCATTATTATATTCTCTATTTCCAGGATTCATAGAACAAGCTGTTTCTAAATTACTATAGGCTGCATCATACCATCCTCTATTCTGGTTTAATATTCCCATTAAGAAATACCATTCTCCTGTTTTTTTATTTACCATATTTAATTTTCTTTCAGCTTCAGCTAAGTTTCCATTCTGAATATCAATTCTTGCACTATATAATAATTCTTCCTCTGAAAAATTATTATTTCTATTGCTCATAAGAAAATTATAGGCATCATTTATTTCTTTTAATTTCTCCTCAGCTAACTCTCTTAAAGGATTGTCTATGAATTTATCTGGGTGGTATTTTTTTACAAGTTTTTTATAAGCCTGTTTTATTTCACTTTCTGTTGCATTTTTATTTATTTCCAATATTTCGTAAGGATCTTTCATTTGTTTTCATCTCCTTAGTTTCAAACACTTTTTCTATCTGTGCTAGAAGTCCAAAATTAAAAACATTAAATAATATATCCCTATTTTTTTCTATAGGCAATTTTTCAAATGCTCTGCTACATTCTCTAGCATAGGAAGTTAAAATGAAATGTATTCTTTTATTTGTACTTTTTACAAAATCCTTATAAGGTATATTTTTTTTATTTAAAATTAAATTTATTCCATTAAATTCATTATTTTTTATATCCTTTTCTAAATCATCATAAGCATCTATTATATAAATCCATTTTCCGAGATTATATCCTAAATGGTATAATGATTCATCATATTCTTTATTATTTATATAAGATAGTATAGTATAGGCTGTTAATTCACCAAAAGGATGACTTAATTCATCTAGGCTATCTATATTTTTACTTTTTTCAAGATAATAAAGTTTATTTAGATTTTCTTTTATATTATTCTCAATTTGTTGAAAATTTTCGGGTATTTTATTTAAATAAGTTTTAAATATAGATGAAAAAACTCTACTTCTAATAGTTTTGTCATCTATAACATCATCCAATAATTTATGATAAGTTAAAATAATATTCAAATAAGAAGCATATCTTAAAGGCTCATTATCTACTAAAAATATTCTTTTCTTAATTGGATGGAGTATACAATTTCTTTTTATATATTTTTCTTCATTGCCATTGAAAGAATCTAATAATATAGCTAGAAAAGTTGTATCATAATTTAATGTAATTCTAGGAACATTTCCAAAATTATACTTTATATTTCTACAAAGTCCACAATAATAAGCTTTGATCTTTTCATAATCTTTTATTTTCAGTTCCATTTTATAGGGGATGACATAACCAAACATAATATTCTCCTTAAGTTTACTTTCAGTCATAATATATCATACTAAAAAATCTGATTCAATTAGAAACAAATATTTGACTGAAAAAATAATAAGATATATAATAAAATTTGTAAGATAAAAAACAAGGGAAAGTGGTGTGAATCCACTGCAGCCCCCGCTACTGTAAACGATTAAATGAATCGTAAGCCAGATTACCTTAATTAATATATGCTAAAACTTCGGAGGGAAGTTTTATGCGTTTTAGATTTATTCTACCTCCAGAGGTAGTTTTTTTATTTTCTAAATATTTTTTCAAAGAAGGAAGGGATTTCATGAAGCTATTAAAAGAAACATTAGAAGCTATAAAGCCTGTAGATGAAGAAGCAAAGAAGAAGGCTAAGGAAAGAATGGATAACTTAACCAAGCCTATAGGTAGTTTAGGAGTTTTAGAAGATATAGCTATAAGAATGGCAGGAATAACAGGAAAAGTACATAACAAAATGGATAAAAGAAATATAGTGGTTATGTGTGCTGATAATGGAGTAGTAGAAGAAGGTGTTAGTGCTTGCCCTCAATGGTTTACAAAAGTACTTACTGAAAATCTTACTAGAGGATATACTGGTGTAACTGTCCTCTCTGAACTTATAAACTCCCATGTAACTACTGTAGATATAGGTGTAAATGCAGATATAGATAATCCTAAAGTTATAAATAAAAAGATTGCATATGGAACCAAAAACATGACAAAGGAACCAAGTATGACTCGTGAAGAAGCTATAAAGGCTATAGAGGTAGGAATAGAAATATCGGATAAACTTTATAGTGAAGGATATGATATACTAGGAACAGGAGAAATGGGTATAGGAAACACTACTACTAGTGGAGCAGTATTATCTGTATTTTCAGGATTGAGTCCAGATATTACTTGTGGAAAAGGTTCAGGCCTAACAGATGACCAATATGAAGGAAAGAAAAATGCTGTAAAAAAAGCTATAGAAATAAATAAGCCAGACAAAAATGATCCTTTAGATGTTATTTCAAAAGTAGGAGGGTTTGACATAGCTGGGATATGTGGTTGTTTTCTTTCAGCAGCAAAAAATAGAAAACCGATAGTTATAGATGGATTTATTTCATCGGCAGCAGCATTATGTGCAGTTAGGCTAAACCCTATAGTAAAGGATTATTTATTTCCATCTCATCTTTCAAAAGAGCCAGGAGCTATGTATATGATGGAGGAAATAGGACTTAAACCAATGCTTAACCTTGAAATGAGGCTTGGAGAAGGTTCAGGTTGTCCTTTAGCATTTCAGATTATAGATTCGGCTCTTTATATAATGGATAATCTAGCTACTTTTGAACAATCAACTCTTAATAAAGATGTATTAATAGATATTAGGTGATAATATGATTATACTTGTGACAGGTGGAGCAAGGAGTGGAAAAAGCTCCTTTGCTGAAAAACAATATGAAAATAAAAAAGATGTAGTCTATATAGCTACATCTAAGGTAATGGACAAGGAAATGGAAGATAGGGTTATTCTTCATAAAAAATCTAGGCCTAGCTATTGGAGAACCTTTGAGGGAAATTATGATTTAGATAATGCAATAGGGAAAGAAGAAAATTATTTATTAGACTGTGTAACAGTCCTTACATCAAATATAATGTATGATTTAACCAAAGATGAAGAAAGAATATCAATAGAACTTCAAAAAAAAGTAGAAGATACAGTTGTTAATGAATTAAATAAGCTTATAAATAAAATAAATGATGAAAATTATAATTTAGTACTAGTTACAAATGAGATAGGTTCTTCATTAGTACCAGAAAGTCATATAGGAAGAGTTTTTAGAGATGTTCAAGGAAGAGTAAATCAAAGGATAGCTTCTATTTCTAATGAAGTTTATTTGGTATGTTGTGGCATACCAGTGAAGATAAAGTGATAAAGGGCTTAATACTTGCTATACAATTTTTATCTAGAATACCTATAAATATAGCAGTAGATTTTAATGAGGAAAATTTAAGGAAAAGCACTTTTTTTTATCCGTTTACAGGTATGATTATAGGTGGAATTGCTGGTCTTTTTTATTATATTTTTTCCTATATAAATAAAGATATAGCTTCTTTCATAGCTGTACTAAGTATTATAATAACGACGGGAGGACTTCATTTAGATGGTATAGGA
This sequence comes from Anaerosalibacter massiliensis, assembly GCF_024623155.1. Taxonomy (NCBI): domain Bacteria; kingdom Bacillati; phylum Bacillota; class Tissierellia; order Tissierellales; family Sporanaerobacteraceae; genus Anaerosalibacter; species Anaerosalibacter massiliensis. The sequence continues at coordinate 142,417 of NZ_JANJZL010000005.1, read as the reverse complement.
GATACTTTTGATGGTTTCTACTCTGCTAGGGATAGAGAGAGAATACTTGAAATAATGAAAGATAGTAGAGCAGGGACTTATGGTGTGGTGGCTATAATACTTGATATATTATTTAAATATATTCTCATATCTAATATAGAGGGAAATATTCCACTATACTTAGCATTTTCTTGTGCCAATGCTAGATTTATGTCAGTGCTACTTATGTCTTTTGCCAAAATTGCTAGACCAGGTGGTTTAGGAGATATGCTAGCCAGTAGCAATCCTAGAAGTTATGCTATAGCTGGAGGAATATTATATAGTATAATTGTTTTTCTTGTGAATCCATTGTTTTTAATACCTTTAGTAGCATCAATATTATGGGCATTGTTAGTTACTTTAAAGACTTACAAAACTATTGGAGGATTTACTGGAGATGTTTATGGTGCAACTATCGAAACTACAGAGATAATATCTCTCATAACTTTTGCAGGGGTGCTAAAATGGATATAATATTTGTTAGACATGGTGAAACATTAGAGAATAAAAAAGGTATCTATGGAAGTTTAGATACATCTTTATCTGAAAAAGGAAAAAAACAAATAGTTGAAACGAAAAAGCAAATAAAAAAACTTTCCTTTGAAAATATTTATATAAGTCCACTTAAAAGAACTATAGAAACATCAAAAATACTAGGAGTAGAAGGAATTTTTGATGAAAGAATTAAAGAAATAGATTTTGGACTATTTAGAGGTAAGACTTATGAGGAAGTTAAAAAACTATATCCAGAAGAAATGGTTTATTGGCTCAAAGACCATGTAAGATATAAAATGCCTGAGGGAGAAAGTCTATTGGATTTATATAATAGGACAGCAGATTTTTTGAATAATAGGATTGAAGAAGATAAAGATATATTAGTAATTACCCATGAAGGCGTTATAAGATGTGCATTATGCTGGATATTTGATAATGCTGAACATTTCTATAGGTTCAAGATTAAAAATGGAGGCATAACCATTATTGCAGTAGAAAATGATTATAAATATATAAAAGGTATAAACAATATATTCTAAGCACAGACTATTCTGTGCTTATTTTAAATTATAATTAAAGCAAGAGAAACAATCAGAAAATTAGTAAAATTATTTACAATAGAAAGTGAAATATGAAAGTTAAAATAGAGAATTTAAATTATGTTAGTAGACTAAAGTAAAATAAAAAAGAGGTAGGTAAATACAAGCTTACCTCTTTTTTATTTAATAGAGAACCTGATTTAGTTTTTGTGAAATATATGGAAGAAAAAGAGTCAATATTACATCAATATTTCTTAAAGTATATTGCTAAAGAAAGTGGTGGTAAAGAATCACATAGAATTTTAGATGATTTTGGAGGGGAAATTGATTTACCCCATTTAGCTGCGACAATTCAAGGATATGCAAGAGTATTGGGAGTTCCTGAATTTTGAGCTGGCTGGGGAGGAGATTTGGCAACACTTTAGAGAACCTTATATTGTTAATATTAATAATATAAGGTTTTTAGTTTTTATAATTTAATTATTTTTCTTTAGGACATAAAAGAGAAGAGAATATTGTACCTACAATAGCTGGAATTAAATAATAACGAAGAGATTTTATTATAGAAGGTTTTATTTGATCGATTATACTTAGATTATATCTTATTGAAGTTAAATAATATGTATAAAATGAATATGATGTAAATGCTAAAATGAAATTATAATAACAGTAATGCTTTTTTTGTACCCAATTTTAGAAACCATAATTGCATGAATTATAATGAACATAATATATCTTATCCAAAAAGGAATAATTATCATAAATCCATTATTTGATACCATAAGAACACGAGCAATTATTTCTATACCTAATATTACTGCCCATATAATACCTAACCATTTCATTACTTTTTTCATAAATATTTTCCTTTCGTTTTGTTAATTTAGTTTATAATTCTAGTATGCTGTAAAATTTTTCTAGATATTTATATTATATCATAAAGTCAATGTGTTTAGTACTTTGAAGCAAGAACAATTTGTAGATTATTTGGCTATTTCACAACTTTTTTAAGTTAAGAGGTTATTTTTTAATATAATTTTATATTTTATAAAATTATATTAAAAATAATATTAATGATATAATAGTTATAGCTATTTGAAAGGAGATGTATTTATGGTGGAAGTAAGAGTCAGATTTGCTCCTAGTCCTACGGGATATTTACATGTAGGAGGAGCTAGAACGGCATTGTTCAATTATTATTTTGCAAAGAAAAATAACGGGAAGTTTATCTTAAGAATAGAAGATACAGATAAAAAAAGGCTTAAAGAGGATTCTATATCTCAAATATTATCTAGTATGAAATGGCTAGGAATGGATTGGGATGAAGGACCAGAAATAGGAGGAGAGTACGGACCTTATTTTCAATCAGAAAGAATAAATTTATATACAGATGAAATAAAAAAACTTCTAAACGAGGGGAAAGCTTATTATTGTTTTTGTACTGAAGATGATATAGAAAAAGAAAGAGAAGAACAAAGGAAAAATAAACTTCCATATAGATATTCAGGAAAATGTAGTCATCTATCAAAAGAGGAAGTAGAAAGAAATTTAAAAATAGGAAAACCCTATGTAATAAGGATTAAAATGCCTAGAGATGGAAGTACTGAAATAGAAGATTTAATTAGAGGAAAAGTAGTAGTTGACAATACCCAATTAGATGATTATATAATTATGAAATCTAATGGTATACCTACTTATAATTTTGCTTGTGTAATAGATGATTATGCTATGAAAATTAGCCATGTAATAAGAGCGGAAGAACATTTATCTAATACTCCAAAGCAAATTTTAACTTATAAAGCATTAGGTTACGAAGTACCAAAGTTTGCCCATTTACCTATGATATTAGCTCCAGATAGGAGTAAGTTAAGTAAAAGACATGGTGCTACATCTGTTGAAGAGTTTAAAGAAAATGGATACTTACCAGAAACATTAGTAAATTATTTGACCTTGCTAGGATGGTCTCCAGGAGGTAATGAAGAAATATTTTCTATGGAGGAAACAATTGAAAAGTTTTCGTTAGATAAAGTAACCAAAACAGCAGCTATATATGATACAAAGAAGCTTAGCTGGATGAATGGACAATATTTGACAAGATCAGATTTAGAATATATAGCTAAAGAGGCTCTACCTTATCTTGTTGAAGATGGATTGATTGAAAGTAATGATATTGAAGAAAAATATGAATATATAAAAAGAGTAGTAGATATTGTAAGAGAGAAAGTTAAATTGCTCCCTGAAATTTCAGATGCTAGTAGTTATTTTTTTAAGGATATAGATGAATATGAAGAAAAAGGTGTAAAGAAAAGATTTACTAAAGATGGTGTAGTTAAAATACTTGAAAGAGGAAAAGAAGCTTTAAAAAATGCTCCTAATTTTAATGTAGACACAGTAGAAAAAGTTTATAGAGATTTAATAGATGAGTTAGGAATTAAGGGAGGAGATATTATACATCCTACAAGGCTTGCAATATCTGGAAGGACTGTAGGACCTAGTCTCTTTGATATTATTTCTGTCTTAGGAAAGGAAACTTGTATTAAAAGAATGGATAAGGCTATAGATTATATAAATGAAAATGTTTTGGAATAAATTAGTGGCATACTTCTATTTAGTATTTATTTAAAAACGAATAGAAGTATGTTTTTAAAAAATAGAAAATAATATTGCTATATTTTAAAAAAAGGAGTATAATACTAATGTAGTTGCTCATGATCCGGGATGGTGTAATTGGTAGCACCTGTGACTCTGGATCACATAGTCTAGGTTCGAGCCCTAGTCCCGGAGCCAAAAATAAATAGGGCCCCATGGTCAAGAGGTTAAGACGCTGCCCTCTCACGGCAGAATCAGGAGTTCGATTCTCCTTGGGGCTACCATTAAATTAAAAAAGAATATATTTAAATATATTCTTTTTTAATTTAATGGAGAAAGTATATTTTGATTTTTTATTTTAATAAACTCTATTAATTATCAGATAATTCAGAAGATTATTTGACTTCTTAACAAAAAAACAATTATATTATCAATTGATGCCATATATATTATATAATAAAAATTGATAATTATTATTTTGGAGATATTTATTAATTTTATAGTATGAAATTAGTTCCATAAGAATTATAAGGAGTGATTCTGTGGAGAAAATCTTAGCGATAGCAAGTTACAGTATAGAATCAGTCAATTCCTATTATGCACAGATAAGGAGCTTATTTGCAGAAAAAATTGAAGTTAAAAAAATTTACATAGATGATCCTAAAATTGAAAAAGGCATATATGCAGATGTAATACTTATGCCTTCCTATCATATGTTTGGAAAAATCAAGAAGTACATAAGGAGTAAATGCGATCTAGTATTTGCTAGTAGGACAATATCTAAATTAGGATTAGAGAAGATAATGAATATTAAAGAAGATGAGGAAGTAATATTAATTGATGAAAGTCCTGGAATGACTGAACAAATGATTTCAGTAATTTATCAATTAGGTGTAAACCATATTAATTTAAAATCCTATTGGTCAATACAAGAAAAAGATATCCAAGATAAAATTGTAATTATTTTAGGACAATCTGATTATATACCAAATACAGCAAAAGAGATTATCAATATAGGGAATAGTTTATTAGATTTTAATACAATAATTGATATTGGAATGAAATTCGATTTAATGTCTATGTTAAATAGACAAGATATTGGAAGAAGTTATAGAGAAGTTGAAACGGCTAATTTTGGTTTAGCAGAAATCTTAAGAGTAACAAATAGTCGGGAAAGCCAACTTGATATATTACTTCAAGTAACTGATGCAGGAGTTATTGGCATTGAACCTGAAGGCAATATATTCCTTTATAATGATATTGCTGAAGAAGTAATAGGGATTAGAGAAGATGAAATTATTAATAAAAATGGAATAGAATTATTTCCACAAATACCTTTTAAATGTGTTCTTAAAAGTTTAAGATCAGTAGAAGAAAAACTTGTTAGAATCAATGGATATGATGTTGTTGCTTCAGTTAATCCTTTAATACACTCGAAAAAGCTATATGGAGCTATTTCTATAATAAGAAAATATAGTGATACTGAAAAAAAACAGCATATATTAAGAAAACAGTTAATTGGAAAGGGCCATAAGGCAAAATATAGTTTTGATGATATAATTGGTGAAAGTGATGCTCTTGTAAAATGTAAAAAAATAGGAAGAAGAATGGCAAAATCTAATTCCTCAATATTAATCACAGGAGAAACTGGAACAGGAAAAGAACTATTTGCCCAAGCTATTCACAATACTTCACCAAGAAAAAACTATCAATTTGTTGCTGTAAATTGTGGTGCCATTCCAGAAAATCTTTTAGAGAGTGAATTATTTGGATATGAAGAAGGAGCTTTCACTGGTGCAAAGAAAGGTGGAAAATCAGGGCTTTTTGAATTAGCTCACAAAGGCACTTTATTCTTAGATGAAATTACTGAAATGTCTATGGATCTCCAGGTAAAACTTCTTAGGGTTTTAGAAGAAAGGGAGATAATAAGAATAGGTGGAAATAGGATGATAGATGTAGATGTTAGAATAATAGCTGCCACTAATAACAATATAAAAAACATGGTGAAAAAAGGAGAATTTAGGGAAGATTTATATTATAGATTAAATGTACTTCCATTAAGAATACCTCCTTTAAGAGTTAGAAAAGAAGATATACTAGTTCTTATAGAAGAATTTAAAAAGGAATTTAAAAGTGATTTTACATTAACTGAAAAAGCAAAGGAATTGTTATTAAATTATAGTTGGAATGGAAATGTAAGAGAATTAAGAAATTATGTTGAATACTTTGTAAACTTAGATTTAAAAGAAATAGATGCAAAAAACTTCCCTTTTGATTATGAAGAAAGTACAGATAATGAATTTGAAAATCAATATGAAAAAAGACTGATGGTAAGTTTTTTGGAAGCTGCTGGCAATAATATAAGAAAATATATTTTTGTATTAGAAGAATTAGAAAAAGGATACATTGATAATAGAAGATTAGGAAGAAGAAGTATTCATCAGATAGCAAAAGAAAAAGAAGTATTCATCAGCGAACAGGAAATAAGGAGTATATTAGTAAACCTTGAAAAGTTTTCAATGGTAGAAATATTTAAAGGAAGAAGTGGAACTGTCATAACAGAATATGGAATACGTGCATTAAGATATTTACAAATGGGTTGAAAGGTATAAAATATCTTACCTTTTAATCCATTTATTTTATATAGATATTATCAAATTATTATAATAATATTTATATAAGTTTATTTATAGTTAATAGATTATAAAGACTTAGATTGTATAATTATTAAAAATACTTGGTATAAGAAATAGATTAATTAATATTAATTAATAAAATAATAAAGTTTTAGTAATATATTTTGGATATTTTAATAAATAGAGTAGAAGAGAATTTAATACAAATACAATAAAAAGGAGAGTGAATGTAGTTGACGAAGAAGAGAAAGGATATTTTCATAGTAGGCTTTGCATTGTTTGCAATTTTTTTCGGTGCTGGTAATCTAATTTTTCCACCTAGTCTAGGTGTTGTTTCAGGAAAGCATTGGGCTTTAGCAGCATTTGGTTTTTTACTTACAGACCCAGTTCTACCAATCCTTGGTATTATTGCGACATCTAAGGCAGGTGGAAAAGCTGAAGATCTTGGAAAAAGAGTAAGTCTCACTTTTTCTAGGACTTTAGGAGCAATTTCTATTTTAGTTGTTGGACCTTTGTTTTCAATACCAAGAACTGCAGCAACTACACATGAGATAGCTATACAGCCTACTTTATCTAGCATACCACTTATAATAACATCTATAATATTTTTTGTACTTACTTATTTATTAGCAGTGAATCAAAGTAATGTAATTGATAAAATTGGGAAATACTTGACTCCGGCATTATTAATTATACTTACTATCATAATAATCACAAGTATAGTAAACCCTATTGGTTCGAGGATAGAGCCAGAACCTAATAATTATTTTTTAATAGGCTTTGAAGAAGGTTATCAAACAATGGATGCATTAGGAGCATCTTTAATGGCAGGTATAGTATTAACAGATTTAACTTTTAGAGGATATAAAGATAGAAAAGAACAAGAATATATGACTAATAGAGCAGGGCTAGTCGCAGGTGCCTTATTATTATTTATATATGGTGGACTTACATATGTAGGAGCTACAGGTAGCTCCGTATTTCGACCTGATATGCCTAGAGTTGATTTATTATTGGCATTAGTAAATGAATTATTTGGTTCTGCTGGTGCAATTGCTATATCAATTGTAGTATCTTTAGCTTGCTTGACTACTTCAGTAGGTCTTACTGCTACTACGGCAAATTATTTTAATGATATAAGCAATGGAAAAGTTTCTTATAAATTCATGGTTATAGCTGTAACAATATGTAGCTTTTTCTTATCATTGCTTGGTGTAGAGGGTTTGATTAGTATAGCAGTTCCGGTTTTATCTACAATATATCCAGTTATTATAGTTTTAATATTAATGACATTATTCGATAAATATATTCCAAGTGGTGCTACTTATACAGGTGCAGTTTTAGGAGCTTTTATAGTTAGTTTTATTATAAACCTAAATAAAACATTTAAAATACTAAATAGTTCTATGAAATTAATAAAAAAATTACCTCTTTATGAAAATGGATTTCCATGGATTGTTCCAGCTATAGTATTAAGTGTTTTATTCATGATTTATAGCAAGTTAAAGTATAAAAATAATGGGATAAATATTTCATCTAAAAAATGATGTTATTTAATAATTATAAATGGGCTTAATGGTATCGTAAAGCTATACCTTTTAACCCATTTATTTTTTTAGAAGCTTATTATAATACTATATATGATATCTATAAATACGAATTTACAAGCTATAAAATATAAAAAATAAATGTATTGTGAATAAATATATTGGTACAGAAAATGCATTAATAAAGTTTTAGTACAAATACTAATATATTTTTAGAATCCCAAATAGAAATATATTAAGGGAAGAGTATATTGATTTCATAATTAATTGTTTCCAATTTTTTAAAATTTATAGAATTTTCAAAGGAGGACAATAAATGAAAAAGTTATTGACAGGAAATGAGGCAGTAGCCCTTGGGGTTTATGAAGCTGGTATTCATTTTGCTGCTGCTTATCCTGGAACACCAAGTACAGAAATATTGGAAAATATTGCTCCTTATAAGAAAGAAGTAATAGCAGAATGGGCACCAAATGAAAAGGTTGCTTTAGAATCTGCGTTAGGTGCATCTATTGCTGGAGCAAGATCGCTTGTAACAATGAAACATGTAGGTTTGAATGTTGCTGCTGACCCATTTTTTACTATAGGTTATACAGGAATTAATGGGGGAATGATTTTAGTGAATGCAGATGATCCTAGTTTACATTCATCTCAAAATGAGCAAGACAATAGATATTATGCAAAATTTGCAAAAGTAGCAATGGTAGAGCCAAGTAACAGTCAAGAGGCTAAGGATATGGTTAAGTCTGCCATAGAGATAAGTGAGAAATTTGATACTTTAGTTATGATGAGATTGACCACTAGAATATGCCATAGCAAATCTATAGTTGAAACTGGTGAAAGGGAAGAAGTTCCTATTAAACCTTATAAAAGGGATTTGCAGAAATTTTATACTGCACCTGCTGTTTCTCAACAATTACATGTTAAAGTAGAGAAAAAGCTTAAAAAGCTAGAAAAGTTTTCTAATGAGACTGAATTGAATTATATTGAATGGAATGATAAAAAGATAGGAGTTATTTCTGCTGGTGTTGCCTATCAATATGCAAAAGAGGTATTTGGGGATAAAGCATCATATTTAAAGTTAGGATTTACATATCCACTTCCAATGGAAAAAATAAAGAAGTTTGCTGATGAAGTTGAAACACTTTATGTAGTAGAAGAGTTAGAACCATTTATGGAAGAACAAATTAAAGCTGCTGGTATTGATTGTATAGGTAAAGAAAAAATAACTAATATATGGGAACTTAATCCTGGAATTGTTGAAAAATCTATATTTGAAGAAGAAAAACCAACAATAGAATATGATGAATCTATTGTTGTAAATAGGCCTCCAACTCTTTGTGCAGGTTGTCCACATAGGGCATTTTTCTATGAGCTAGGTAAAAGAAAAAATGTAATGATACCTGGCGATATAGGATGTTATACCTTAGGAGGAGCACCTCCATTGAATGCGATGGATACTTGTATATGCATGGGGGCAAGTGTTAGTTTAGGACATGGATTTAAGAGGGTTTATGATAAATATAATAAGGATACGAGGGTAGTAAGTGTTATCGGTGACTCTACATTCTTCCATTCAGGCATGACTAGTCTATTAGATATTACTTACAATAAAAGCAATACTATCACTTGTATACTCGACAATAGGGTAACTGGCATGACAGGTCATCAAGATAACCCAGGTACAGGATATACTCTTCAAGGAGAAACTACTAATATGGCAAGTATTCCTGATATAGTTAAAGCCCTAGGAATTAAACATGTTAAAACTGTTAATCCATTAGAATTAGATGAACTTAAAAAAGCATTTGATTGGGCATTTGAACTTGATGAACCATCAGTAATTATTTCAAGATGGCCTTGTGCACTTAAAGTATTATCTAAGCATGATAAAGAAGAATTTGAATATGATTTAAGAAAATGTGAAGCAAATCAAGACAAGTGTATTGGTTGTAAAATGTGTGTAAATACTGGATGTCCAGCAATACAATTTAATAAAACAATTAAGAAATCAAGTATTGATAAATCACAATGTATAGGTTGTGAAGTTTGTATGCAGGTATGTCCTGTAAAAGCAATAAGCAAGGTGGGTGAATAAAATGACTAATACAAAGAGTATATTGCTAGTTGGAGTAGGTGGGCAAGGTACAATTTTAGCAAGCAAAGTTTTGTCAACAGGTCTTGTTGAAGCAGGTTATGATGTAAAAATGTCTGAAATTCATGGAATGGCTCAAAGAGGTGGTAGTGTTTCCACTCAAGTTAGGTATGGAGATGAAGTTTTTTCACCTATTATAGGTAAAGGAGAAGCAGATATATTAGTTTCATTTGAAACAATGGAAGCATTAAGATGGCTAGATTATTTAAAACCTAATGGAAAAGTTGTGGTAAACGATTACAAAATACCTTCTGCTCCAATACTTATGGGCAAAGTAGATTATCCTGAAGGAGTTATAGATACAATTAAGGATAAAGCAAATACCAGTGTAATAAATGCAGCAAAAATTGCAGAAGATTTAGGCAACACAAAGGTTATGAATATTGTTTTATTTGGTGCATTAGTTAAAGCTATGGGACTTACTGATATAGATTGGGGAGATGTAATAAGAAAGACAGTAAAGGAAAAATTTGTTCATGTGAATATAGAAGCTTTTAAAGCTGGAATGAACGCAATAGCTGAAGCGAGCGCAGTATAAATTAAGAGATTTCAAAATAAATTGTTCAGCAAGCCTATATGTTTTTCTTGCTGAACAATTATTTTAACAATGAGGAGAGTAGTTATGGTGATTAAAAATTTTGATGAATTAATAGAGAAAGTTTGTAGTTTTGAAAATAAAAAAAAGGTGGCTGTAGTGGCTGCACATGATGAACATACATTAGAAGCAGTATTTAAAGCTAGGGAAAACAATATTGTTGATCCTATATTAATAGGGGATAAGGCAGAAATTAATGAAATTTTAAGTAAAAATAATTATTTTCTCAATGATGAATATATTTTGGATATTAAAAATGAAAGTGATGCTGCTTACAAGGCTGTTGAGTTAGTTAACACAAATAAAGCAGATTTTATAATGAAAGGGAAGATTCAAACTGCTGATCTCTTAAAAGCTGTTGTAGATAAAGAAAAAGGTTTTAGAACAGATAGATTAATGTCTCACTTTGTAATTCAAGAAATACCTAGTTATCATAAATTGCTAGTTACTACTGACGGTGGCATGGTTATGTATCCAGGCCTTGAAGAAAAAAAGCAAATAATTCAAAATGCAGTGGATACTTTAATATCTATTGGCTATGAAAAACCTAAGGTAGCAGTTCTTGCTGCAGTAGAAAAAGTTAATCCTAAAATGCCAGAAGCTATTGATGCTGCAGAATTAAAGAAAATGAATGAAGCTGGAGAAATTCAAAATTGTATTATAGAAGGTCCAATATCTTATGATTTGGCAATGAATAAAGAGTCGGCTACAATAAAAGGTTTTAATAGTCCTGTTGCAGGAGATGCAGACATATTAGTTACTCCTAATATAACTGCAGGTAATATTTTAGGTAAATGTCTTATATATTCAGCTAATTCTAAAATGGCAGGATTTATAGTAGGTGCAAAAGTTCCGATTGTATTAACATCAAGAGGTTCTTCATCTGAAGAAAAATATTTATCTTTAGTATTGTCAGCAGCTGCTTCTTAAAAAGTTAGGAATATATTTTATTTATATATGGTTTGAGACTAGAATGAATAATAAAGGAGAATGGTATAATGTCAAAAGATTTATTTAAGAAAGAATTATCCAAATTAAATCCTTATGTTCCAGGTAAACCTATAGAAGAAGTAAAAAAAGAATATGGATTGAAAGATGTTATAAAATTAGCTTCTAACGAGAATCAACTAGGGCCATCACCAAAGGCTATAGAAGCTGTGAAGAATGAACTCAAAAATATGAATATTTATCCTGATGCTTCAGCTATGGAATTAAGAAAAAGATTAGCTAAAAAATATGGCTTAAAAAGTGATAATATAGTTGTTGGAAATGGAGGAGAACAAATACTACAAGTAATTGCTCAAACATTTATAAATCCTGGTGATGAAGCTATAATGGCTAAAACTACATTTGGTATATATGCTAATACAGTGCTACATATGGGAGGAATTCCAGTAAAGATTCCCCTTAAAGATTACAAACACGATTTTAAGGGATTTATTGAAAATATAAATGAAAAGACTAAATTAATATATGTATGTAATCCTAACAATCCTCTAGGTAATATAATGACGAAAGATGAAATTGAATATTTAGTTGAAAATGTTCCGGAAGATATTGTTTTGATATTTGATGAAGCATATTATGATTATGCAAAAGTTAATGCAGATTATCCAGAAACTTTAGATATATTGAAGAAAAGACCAAATACTATAATTTTAAGGACTTTCTCAAAAGTTACTGGAATAGCAGCTGTACGTGTAGGATTTGTACTTACATCAGAAGAAATTGCTACAGAAATGGGTAAGGTTAAAGGTACATTTAATGTTAATAGATTCGCTCAAGTTGCAGCATTAGGTGCGTTAGAAGATCAAGATCATATTGATAAAACAGTTGAATTAAACTATAAATCATTAGATATAATGGAGAATTTATTTGATAAATTGGGTTTAGAATATGTAAAATCTAATGCTAATTTTATATTTGTTAATGTAAATATGCATTCAAAAACAGTTTTTGAAGAATTAATGAAAAGAGGAATAATAATAAGACCAGGATATCTATGGGGATGGGATAATTGGTTAAGAGTTAGTACTGGAACAGTAGAACAAACAGAGAAATTTTTAACTGAGCTAAAGGAAATATTAAATAAATAGAAACTAATATAGTAGAGAGGAGTATTGTAGATGGGCTATAAAATATTGGCTATTAACCCAGGCTCAACTTCCACAAAGATAGCTTTATATGATAATGAAAATGAAGTTTTTACTGAAACACTTGAACACCCTATTGATAAAATAGAAAAATATGATAAAACCATAGATCAATTTGAAATGAGGAAGGATTTAGTAATATCCTTTTTAAAGGAAAATAGATATAATATAGGTAATTTATCAGCTGTTGTAGGAAGGGGAGGTATGCTTCCTACAGTAAAATCGGGAGCTTATATAGTGAATGAAACAATGCTTGATGTTCTTTCAAATAGGCCTGTAATGGAACATGCTTCAAATCTAGGAGCACCTATTGCTTATGAAATAGCAAAAATAGCTGGGGTTAAGGCCTATATATATGATTCAGTGAGAACAGATGAGTTAAAGGATATAGCTCGTATATCTGGCATGCCTGACATACCAAGAACAAGCACTTGTCATGTTTTAAACACTAGAGCAACAGCTATAAAAGTAGCCAAGAAATATGGTAAAAAATATCAAGATATGAATTTTGTTATTGCTCATTTAGGTGGTGGGATATCTTTAAATGTCCATGAAAAGGGGCGTATAGTAGATATAATTTCTGATGATGAAGGACCATTTTCACCTGAAAGGGCTGGTAGAGTACCTTGTAGGGAGCTTATAGATTTATGTTTCTCAGGTAAATATGATAAGAAAACTATGCAAAGAAAATTGAGGGGAAATGGTGGATTGAAAGCTTATCTCAATACAGTTGATGCTAGAGAAGTAGAAAAAATGATTAAAAATGGAGATGAAAAAGCAAAAATAATATATGAATCTATGGCTTATCAGGTTGCTAAAGGAATAGGTGAACTTGCGACTGTAATAGATGGAAAAGTAGATGTAATTATTTTGACAGGAGGAATTGCCTATTCAGATATGATGGTTTCATGGATTAAAAAACGTGTAGAATTTATTGCACCAGTTGAAATTGTGCCTGGAGAAAATGAAATGGAGTCTTTAGCTTATGGCACCCTTAGGGTACTAAAAGGAGAAGAAGCTGCTAGAGAATATGAAATTTAATTTTCCCTAATATTGGACCGATAAAAGGAAGAGTAAGCTGCAGATACTCTTCCTTTTAAATTTTAGAAACTAGCAATATAAAAAGATTTTTATTTCTTTTTTTGTTATAATATTAAAGTAAACTTGGATGAAAAAGGTCTAACTAAACAAAGGGAGAGAGAAAATTGACAATAGAAATGTTTTTAGAAAAGATAATACCATATATAACAGGTATTTTAGAAACTATAGGTGTTTTTATAATAGTATTTGCTTCTATGAAGACTTTTATTAGGTTCATTAAAAGTAGATTTAACTTCAATAATGAAAGTTTAAAAATTGAATTGGCAAAAGCATTAGCTTTAAGCTTAGAGTTTAAATTGGCAGCTGAAATTTTAAAGACAGTCATAATTAGAACATTAGATGAGTTTATAATACTTTCTGCTGTAGTTATACTTAGAGTAATCTTAACTTTTGTTATTCATTGGGAGATTAAAACTGGGATTGAAGAAGAAAAAGATAAAGAAAGAACCTACTAAGATTAGAATACTTCCGAATAAAGTGATAAAATATATATAGAGAGTTTATTAACTAAAAAAGAGGATGTGGATTTAATGAATAAGGAAAGAGTTTTAGAAAAACAAAAATTGTTCGAAAGTGTATCTCAAGCTCAACTAGGTTTTTTCCCTACCCCTTTATACAAGGTAGAAAAAATTTCTGAAGAATTAGGTATAGAATTGTATTTGAAAAGGGATGATATAACAGGTCCTAGTACTTTTGGTGGAAATAAAATCAGAAAATTGGAATTTCTATTAGGAGATGCTATTGATAAAGGTTCAACTTATATAATTACTCATGGAGCTACCCAATCAAATCACGCAATGCAAACAGCTATAGCTTGTAATAAATTAGGCTTAAACTGTATTCTTTATTTGTTAGCATTAGTATCTCCAGATATGGAAAATTTAAAAAGTAATTTATTACTAGACAAAGTTCTTGGAGCGGAAACCAATATAATAGAACTAAAAAAAGATATGTCAGAAGAAGAAGGAGAAAAGCTTGGATATAAAAAGGCTAAAGAAAGGATTAAAAAATTAGAGTCTGAAGGTAAGTTTTGTTATGAAATTCCAATAGGAGGTTCAACTCCAGTAGGTACATTAGCTTTTACAAAAGCAGTTTTAGAGCTATATGTACAACTAGAAGAAAATCATATAGGGGATATAGACAATTTATTTGTTACAGCTGGCAGTGGAGGAACATTAGCGGGAATATTGGCAGGTGAAAGTCTACTTGACTCTCATACTAATGTCATTGGTATAGCAGCTAGTCCTAAAGATGAAAAATATAAAAATAGGGTAGCAGGGTTGGCTAATGATGCATTAAAACTATTGGGAGTAAATGAAACTATATCTTTAGAAGATGTAAAGGTAGATACAAGCTATGTCGGAAAGGGATATGAGATACCAACGGAAGAATCTTCTGAAGCTATAAAATATTTTGCGAGAAAAGAAGGAATTATTTTGGATCCAGTTTATACAGGAAAAGCTATGGCAGGTCTTATAGACTATGTAGAAAAAGGAATAATCCCCCAAGGAAGTAAAGTAGTATTTTGGCATACAGGAGGAGGAACAGCATTATTTGCAGAGAAAGAAATAGTTGGTAAAATATTTGATTAATAAAGGGAGCTGTAGATTAAATCTACGGCTCTTTTGTCAATCAAATAGCACAATACGTTAAAAAAACTACATCCAAGAGGTATAGGGAGTCAATTGAAGAAATACATTAAGAAGTATACTTAATTTGAATATCGGATTTGTGTTTAAATTGGTATAGAAAATGTGAAGGTATACCAAATTTGTATTATTAGCTTCTTAAAAGGTATAATATATATAGAACAAAGGATCTGAGGAGGCGAAAAATTATGTTGATACCTTATCCTCATGATAGAAAATATAGAAATATAGGCAGATCAAATATAAAATATTCCAGAAAAGAAAAATTATTAAACTCAATGTTTATAGAATTTTATACACATATAAATTTATCTGAAGATAAAAAAAAATAAGTGTTTATAATAGGTACATTATGTACCTGTTTTTTTTATATAAATTCAATAATACAAGAATACAAGTGAAAAAATGAGAAATATAGATATAAATATGAATAATTACATAATATAATTGTTGACATATAATAATTATTATATATTGAATTTGCTATAATAAAAAAATAATGTAATAATATATACAGAAGGTCAAAGAAAGTCAAAGTCAAATAATTATAAAATTTTGGAGGTGTGTATTATATGTTTGACTTAAGTCCATATAGAAGAAATATGAATAATATGAGAGGTTTTAAGGAGATGAATCAAATATTTAATTCTATGATGGAAGAATTTTTCACACCAGAAAGTTTTCCATTTATGAATATGGATGGTATTAAAGTAGACATTAAGGAAAAGGATGAAGAATATATTGTAGAGGCAGAAATTCCAGGAGCTGATAAGAAAGATATAAAATTAGAGCTTAGAGATGATATTTTATCAATTTCTGTAGAAAGAGATGAACAAATTAACGAAGAAAGAGAAAATTATATTAGAAAAGAAAGAAGAAGTGGAAGATTACAAAGAAGTTTTTATGTAGACAATATTAAAGAGGATGAAATAAAAGCTAAATTTGAAGATGGCATTTTATATGTAAGATTGCCAAAGGATAAATCAAGTCAATCTAAAAATAATCAAATAGAAATAGAATAAATTATAAAAATAAGACGGATTTAAGTCCGTCTTATTTTTTTATATACAATCTCATATTTTGTCCGATTTTTAAACTTTAAAATAGTGGGTAAAAATAATATAAGTAATATTTTTAAAATATGAATTGTATTCTGAGAGGAGTAAGTATTTTGATTTCAAGAGATATTGATAAAGCTAGAGAAGCTACTATAGATGCACACAAGAAAAAACTCCATACTTCAGAGGAAAAACATAAGACAAGTGGAGGAAAATATATATAAAGTATAATTTATGGCGGCTTAGATGGAATTATAACTACTTTTAGAAATTGGTTTTTATCAGGACTTGAAATGCTCATAGTTGGAGGAATAGCAGCAGCATTAGCTTATGGAATAGGAGCTTTGTTTTCAGGATTGGCATAAAGATATGAAAAGACAGTAGTTTCTAATTTAGAAACTACTGTCTTTTTATGTAATTAACTAGATTAATAGGTATTAAAAGTTATGTATATTCTAATTATTTTAAACTATTAATATTGATTTTATTCACTTTTATAATAAAATATATATAGTCCTATAATAAGCAATTTTCTACAAAATATACAGAAATAATCCACTTTTTACTAGTGTTAGATTTATTTAAAATCATTTGAAAATAGGAATTTTGATTTAAGCAATATAATATGATATTTTGTTAAAAATTGATACGGGGAGGAGAAAAAATTGAAGGAAATTAAAAGATATAAATCAAATAAGAATTCTTTAATTTCAAAAGAAGATTTATTTGATATTATTTTTAACAATATATATGTAGGAATTGATATAATAGATAATAGGGGAAATATGATTTATTATAACAAAGCCATGGAAGAGTTGGAAGGTTTAAGTGCTGAAGAAGTTCTTGGAAATTTTGTTTTTGATGTTTTTCCAAGTTTTAATTATGAAAATAGTACAATGTTTAAATGTATTGAAACAGGTAAACCCATATATGACAATATTCAAAGTTATTTGAATAATAAAGGGGAACAAATTTATGCTATGGTTACTAATATTCCTATAGTAAAAGATGGGGAAGTAGAGGGAGTTGTTGAATTTGCCTTAGATATGGACACAATAGGTAATTTATATAAGACCTTTAATAGATGGTATAGTTTGAAAGATACTGTGTTTAAAAAAGAAAAAGAAAAAAAGGGAGTTGATTTTTATAATCTTCAAGATTTTAAAACTAAGAATATTGAACTAAAAAGAACTATAGAAAGACTAGAAGATGTTTCTAAATATGATTATAATGTACTTTTATTTGGAGAAACAGGTACAGGAAAGGAAATATTAGCCCAAAGTATTCATAATGCAAGCTATAGAAAAAATAAACCTTTCATAGCACAAAATTGTGCTGCTATTCCAGAAAACCTTTTAGAATCCATATTTTTTGGAACTGTAAAAGGAAGCTTTACTGGAGCAGAGAATAAACCTGGATTATTTGAATTGGCAGATGGAGGAACTATTTTCTTAGATGAATTAAATTCTTTGCCTATTCATCCTCAAGCTAAACTCTTGAGAGCAATAGAAGAAGGCTATGTAAGAAGAGTTGGAGGTCAAGAAGACATAAAAGTGGATGTAAGAGTGATAGCTAGTGTGAATAAAGAGCCTTTGAACTTAGTATATGAAAAAAAATTGAGAGAGGATCTTTTTTATAGGATATCTCAAATTTATATAGAAATTCCTCCGCTAAGAACAAGAAAGGAAGATATATTGTATTTAAGTGGGCACTTCATAAAAGAAAATTCTGAATTTTTAGACATGAAACCAATTAAATTATCTTCAAAAGTTGAAGATATATTTATGAACTATCCTTGGATGGGTAATGTAAGAGAATTAAAAAATGTTGTTATACAGTCTATGATTAACCTTAAACTTGAAGATGGAAATGAAATAGAAGTAAGGCATATACCAAAACATATTATAAATGAAAATAAAAAAAGAAAGATGAAAAAAATTCTCAAATACAATGAGGATAAAAATTATGAGGAAAGAATTATAGAAGTTGAGAAAAAGCTTATTTCAGAAGCACTGTATATGACTGATGGAAATGTTTCAGAAGCAGCAAGATTATTAAAAATAAAAAGACAAACTTTACAATATAAAATAAAAAAATATGAAATCGAAAATGTAGAATAAACACGTTTTATAGGGAAAATGCTAGAAATTCATTAGTTGTTAATATATTGGCAATGAAATAATAATTTATTTTATGGTTTCAAAAATGTATTCTCCTATAGAGCTGATAGTATTGCCATTTTGATATTATAAATTTCAAAAATGGATTTAGGCATGGATATTGCAATTATAGTATATAGGTTTCTTATAGTTTATATAGGTGGTGGTAAAAATTAATAATCGAAATAGTTAAATTTTATACAAAACTTAAAATGTTTGTCTAAAGGAAAGGAGAGTATATATGAAAGATATGACGAAAGTTAAAAAACCATCATTAGGTTTATCTCTCGTACCATTTATTTGTCTTGTTTGTTTCATGCTAATAGGAGTTGTAGGGTTAGAAAGCGAACCGCAAATTCCATTGATAGCAGCTTGTATAGTTACTGCACTTATTGGGAAATATTTAGGTTATTCATGGGATGAAATGGAACAATCAATGATTGATTCAAACGCTATGACTATGCAAGCAAATTTTATTATTATGATAGTAGGATGTCTTATTGGTGTGTGGATGTCTGGTGGAGTAGTACCTGGAATGATTTATTATGGTCTTCAATTATTTACTCCAAGCATGTTCTTATTTTTACTTCCTATTATATGTGCAGTAGTTTCTGTTTCCACAGGAAGTGCATGGAGTACAGCAGGAACTATGGGGACAGCTGCAATGGGTATAGGAGCAGGATTAGGAATTCCTCCAGCTATAACAGCAGGAGCAGTAGTATCAGGTGCTTCTTTTGGAGATAAAATGTCACCATTATCTGATAGTACAAATTTGGCAGCAGGAATTGCAGGAGTAAATGTCTTTGATCATATAAAACATATGCTTTATACCACTTTACCTAGTTTTTTAATAGCTATAGCCTTATTTGGAATAATAGGACAAGGGTATAAAGGTACAACAGTAGATACAGCTCAAATAAATGGTATATTAAGTACATTAGAGGCAAATTTTAATATTACACCTTTAATATTTATTCCTCCAATAGCAGTAATATTGATGATTATATTCAAAGTTCCAGCAGTACCAGGAATGATAGGAGGAACAGCTATAGGGATTATATTTGCATTTGCACAAGGGACTGGTGCAAGTAAAATATTATATAATTTATTCTATGGATTTGAAATAGCTACTGGGAATGAAATGGTAGATACATTGTTAAATAGAGGTGGACTCCTTGAGATGATGGAAACCATTTCCCTAGTAATGTGTGCTATGGCCTTTGGCGGGTTAATAAAGAAAATAGGATGTTTAGATAATATACTTGAAGTAATACTTAAACATTGTCATACTAGAGGTTCAATTATTTTATCAAATGTTGTAGCTTGTATAGCAATGAACTTTATGGCTGCAGATCAATATATGGCTATTGTAATACCAGGACAAATGTATGGACCAGTTTATGAAAAGTTAAATTTACATCCTAAGAATTTATCCAGAGTATTAGAAGATGCTGGTACATTGACATCAGGATTAGTACCTTGGTCTACTTGTGGTGGAGTTTATAAAACAACATTAGGAGTAACTGCATTCCAATATGGAAGATTCCATTTCTTAGGTTTTATTACTCCTATTGTTTCAGCATTATACGGATTTTTAGGCATTGCATTGGCACCATTGAATAAAGATAAGCCAATTGTTAAGGATTTAAGAAAAGAAGCAGTTGATGAAGCTTAAATAATGAGTATTTTAAAATAATAAAGATTATTATATTTAATATACAGTAGTTTTTTATTAGAAGGCTACTGTATATTTAGTTTTAAAAAACTTCTATTGATGAAGCAAATTTATTTGCATACATGCTTAAAAATTGTCGGTTAATTTTTCAGCTATTTCCTAAATGAATCTCAATAAATCTGCAGTTATCTATATAAAGACAAAATATCATGATTAAAATTTTGCGGTTTAATATATAAAAATAATATATAATTGAAGGGAAAAGGCTATTTTACTTGAGCATATAAATTCTTAAGATTTAGGCATGTATATTGCAACTATATAGGGTGATATCATGAATTTATTTTAAATTAAGGGGGAATTGAATGAAAATTTTAGCTAAAAAGAAAAGTTTATATGCAGATCTGTCTTTACTTTTAGTAGCTATAATATGGGGAAGCTCATTTGTAGTTATTAAAAATGCATTAGATTATATCAATCCTGTTTACATACTTGTATTAAGATTTGCATTATCTTCTGTACTAATGGCTTTTGTGTTTTGGAAAAGATTTAGAAAAATAAATAAGGAAGATATTAAAGCAGGGGCTATTATAGGATTCTTTTTATTTTTAGCTTTTTTGACTCAAACTATTGGTTTAAAATATACTACTGTAAGTAAACAAGCTTTTATAACTGCAAGCTATGTAGTAATAGTTCCTTTTTTCTACTGGGGTATTACAAAGAAGAAACCAGATATATATGAGTTTGTGGCAGCTATTTTATGTCTTATAGGTATAGGATTATTAAGTCTTGAAGAGGGCCTTTCTATAAATTTAGGAGATGGGCTTACAATGGTCTGTGCAGTATTTTTTGCTCTTCATATAATTTCAATAGAATATTTTGCTAAGGATCATGACCCTATCATACTAACTATAGTTCAATTTGCAGTAGCAGCTATTCTTTCATTTATAGTAGTATTAATATTTAATATTAAATTAGGTTCTTTTGGCAAGGAAGTAGGATTTTCTATATTGTATGTAGCCGTAGTAAGTACATTAATTGCCTTTGGAATTCAAAATGTAGCTCAAAAATATACTTCATCTACTCACACAGCTATAATTTTAAGTATGGAATCAGTTTTTGGTAGTATATTTTCTGTATTACTCTTAGGAGATAAACTTACTGTGAAATTGTTTTTAGGCTGTTTAATTGTATTGCTATCCATACTTACAGCTGAAACTAAATGGAACTTTTTAAGAAAAAATAATTAATATTTTAGATAAAAGCACTCTTTTTTTAAGGAGTGCTTTTTTGTGTATTAAATAATAACTAGATAATCAAAGATTTTTATTAATATTATACGATTTATTGCAAAAAGTAAGTTTAAGGTAATTATATTAGACTCATAGCATTAATTAATGGTCAAAATAAAAATTTACAACTAAATTTGAAGGAGTATAATGAAATAATCATGAGGTGATGTATATGGAAGATATAATAGGAAAAATAATAAATATTGATAATGAAACTGTAAAAGTAAAGGAGAAAATTGAAGCTATAAAAAGAGAAAATACTAAAGAGATAGAGAAAAGTTCAAGAAAAATGGAAGAGGAAATAATAGGTGAAGCTAAATCTAGAGGGAAAAACATATATGAAGAAATATTGAAAAATGCAAAAGAAGAGACTGACAAGATTGAAGAGAATGAAATGGCTATATATAAACAAATTGAAAGAATTTATGAAGAAAAAAGAGATTTAATTATTGATAGACTTTTTAATCAAATATTCATGAGCTAATTTAAGGAGCTGAAATCATGGGAAATGAGAGACGATTTGCAGCACTAAATACTAAAATAAGGGTTTTAAAAGGGAACTTTCTTACAAATGAGCATTTTATAGATCTGTTTAATAAGAAAGATGTATCTGAAGTTGCTCAGTATTTAAAGGAAAATACAAACTATAAAATAGTTTTAGAAGATATAAATGTGAAGGATATTCATAGAAGAGAATTAGAAAAACTACTAAAAGAATATGTATTAATTCAACACAAGAAACTTATTCATTATTTTACAGATGAATATAAAAAATTATTTAAAACTATATTTATTAGGTATGAAATAGAGGATTTGAAATTGAATTTAAGAAATTTGTTAAGAGAAGAAGATACTAGTGATTTAGAAACATTTATTAAAAGTTTAAAAGATACTATGTATTATCCAATATTAAAGCCTTATTTGAATGAAGATAGTAGAAGAATTTTATTCTATATGGAAATGAATTTAGATAGATTATATTTTTTGTTGCTTAGGAAAAATAGTACTGCGTTAGATAAAAAAGATAGTATTTTATTTAAAGAGTTTCTTGGAAAGAATATTGATTTATTAAATTTAGAATGGATTTATAGAGGAATAAAATTTTATAATCTAATTCCTGAAGAACTTATAAATTATACTATTCAGGAAGGATATGAATTCAAATATAATGATATAAAAGTTCTTTGTTATTGTAATGAAAAAGAGTTTAAAAAAAGAGTGTTAAATTCAAAATATAGCTTTTTATTTGATACAGAACAAAATATAGATTTATATATGGAAAGAAGGATAGAAAGATATTTATATTTTCAATCTTTAGAAATGCTTAAAAAGGAAAAACTAGATATTACAGTATTTTTAGCGTATATTCATCTATTAGAATATGAATTGAGAGATCTTTTTTCTACTATAGAAATTATAAAGTATGGAATATCTTTTGATGAAGGTAAGAACTATCTCATAAGGAAAATTGAAGGAAGTGATATTAGATAATGGCCATTGAAAAAATGTCTATGATGAATATTGTAGGGGATATAAAAACTGTAGATGAAGTATTAAAAGATTTAATACTTTTAGAAAACATTAGCTTAGTTAATTCTTTAGCACAAATAGAAGAAGATAGTTTTATGTTCAACGTAAAAGATGAAAATGTAGAAAAAATTGTAGATTTAAATTTTATATCTTCTTTTTCTAAAGATAAAGAATGTGAAGACTGTCTAAAAAAAGTAGAGGAATTAAACAAAATATTTAAAGGAGAGATTTATCTAGATAAAAATTCCTTAAAAGAAGATTATAATTTTAAGGATTCTATAAAATCTTTCCAAAGTATTTATGAAGAAATCACATCAATGTACAATAAATTATTAAATTTGAAAGATGGATTAAGTAAGATTGATAAATTTTATAGTAATTTCATGTATTTAAAAGATACAGAAGTTTATATTGAGGATTTGAGAAATTTAAAATATTTCAATTATGTTTTTGGAGTTTTAACAAAGGAAGATAGATTAAAGCTAAAAAAGAATTATGAAAATATACTTGCAGTAGTTTTCCATACAGGTAGTGGAGATAATGGAGAAGTATATCTTATTATATATCCTTCTAGTTTGGAGGAGGAAACTACTAGAATACTAAAATCTTTAAATTTTAATAGGATAGATATTCCTGAAGAATTTTCTGGTACTCCAGATGAGATAGTTAGAGATCTTAATAAAAAGAAAGTTGAAGTTAAAAAGAAGATAGAAGAAGTAGAAAGTAAGTTAGAAGATTTGAAGCGAAAAAACATAGTTAAAGTTCAAAAGTTTCTAGGTAAATTTCAAATGGCAGAGAAAATTAAGGAAGCAAAAGAATATATGGCTCATTCTGATCACTTTTTCTACCTTTCAGCTTGGACACCAATCAAGGATAAAAATAAGATAGAGGAAGTTTTATCTAAATATGAAGGTTTACTTACTGTATTTAAAAGCGAAGAAGAGATTTCAAAATCTAAAATACCTACTAAACTTAGAAATAATAAAATATTTAAACCCTTTGAAACTTTAGTTAAAATGTATGGAACGCCCTCTTATAATGAATTAGATCCAACTCCCTTTTTAAGTATTACCTATATGCTTTTATTTGGAGCTATGTTTGGAGATTTAGGTCAAGGTTTAATACTCCTTCTGGGAGGTTATGTTCTTTCTAAGAAAAAAGGAAATAAGATATTTGGAAGCTTAATTTCTAGGTTGGGAATTAGTTCCATGGTATTTGGAACTCTTTATGGTGCTTTTTTTGGGTTTGAGGACATAATTCCTGCTCTTCTAATTAGACCTTTTGAAAATATAGATACAGTTTTAAAAGCGGCCATAGTGGCAGGAATATTTTTAATATTTATAAGTTATATATACAGCATATTAAATAGCATCAAGAGAAAGGATTTAAAAAATGGATTATTTGGAAAAGATGGAGTAGTAGGTTTTATGTTCTATATTACATTATTACTTCTTTTGGGAGAAGTAGTATTAAAAAGAACTATTATACCTAAAACAGTAGGAGTAGTATTGTCTATTGCTTTTATAGCTTTAATGATTTTAAAAGAGCCATTGTCTAATTTAATTTTAGGAAAGAAACCATTATATACTGAAGATGTTTCAAGTTATTATATTGAAAGCAGTTTTTCTATTTTAGAAACTCTTTTAAGTATGCTTAGTGGTACAGTTTCTTTTATAAGGGTAGGTGCTTTTGCTCTTACTCATGTAGGTTTATTTATAGCTTTTCAAACTATAGGAAAAATGATAGGTACTCAAATAGGCAATGTAATAGTTTTAGTTTTAGGAAATATAATCATCATAGGTCTTGAGGGGCTAATAGTGTTTATACAAGGCTTAAGATTACAATACTATGAATTATTTAGTAGATACTATGAAGGAGAAGGTATTGAATTTAAACCAATAAAAATTGATCGATAGGAGGAAATTAAATGACTTTTATAATGATATCAACTACAATTATGGTTTTAATGACTATTGGAACAGGAATTTATTTTCTATATAAGGGAGTAGAAGTTAATAAAAGTAAACTTAAGAAGGCACTCCGTTTTAATTTGTATGCTTTTTTACCTTTATTAGTTTCAGCAATTATTATATTTGTACCAAACTTTTCTCAAGCCCAAGGCACTAATGCTACTTCGCCTTCAGGATTAGGCCTTATGGCAGCAGCTCTCTCAACAGGATTAGCTACAATTGGTGCTGGATATGCAGTAGGAGTAGTAGGTTCATCTGCATTAGGTGCTGTTTCAGAAGAGCCTGGAATATTAGGAAAAACTCTTATATTTGTTGGATTAGCTGAAGGTATTGCTATATATGGACTTATAGTATCAATACTTATATTAGGGAGATTGTAGAAATGAAATCTTTTCTAATTAGTGACAATAAGGATACAATAGTAGGACTTAGACTTGCTGGAATGAATGGAATTGTAGCTGTAGAAAGAGAAGAAATTATTAAAGAATTAGACAAAGCTATTGAAGATAAGGATATAGGAATAATAATTCTTACGGAAGGCATATTTAACAAAGTAAAAGATAGAGTTTTGGAAATAAAGTTAAAAGAAAGTATTCCATTGATAATTACTATTCCAAGCAGATATGGAATGAGAGATAAAGATTTTATTACAAAATATATAAGAGACTCAATAGGTATTAAAATTTAAGGTGGTGGCAGTATGATTACCATTGAAGACAAGTTAGATATATTTTATAAACTAGTATTAGAAAAAGAAAGAGAACAAGGTTCAAAAATAATAGATGAAATCAAGGAAAAGAATAGAGTTCTTCTGGAAGATTATGAGAAAAAATTGCTTGAAAAGAAGGATGAAATTATAGAGGAAAGTGTTAGAAATGGGGAGTTGAAAAAAGATGAGTTAATTTCCCAGAGAATAATAGAGGCAAGGAAAAAGATATTTAATAAAAAGGAAGAACTATTAGAGGATCTTATACTAGGTTTAGAGAAAAAAGCCGAGGATTTTGTTTGTTCTAAAGAGTATGAAGATTATTTATTAAGGGATATAAAAGAGGTATTAAACAATATAGAAGATGAAAGTATAATATTATATTTAAAAGATGAGGATAGATATAATTTTAGCAGTAGTATAGTTAAAATAGGAGAGGACATGGATAAGAAAATTTCCTTTAAAAACCCTAAAGAAAATATACTTGGAGGATTCTTAGTTTCTGATATTAATGAAAAATATTTAATAGATGAAAGCTTTAGGGGGAAAATAGAGGAAAATAAATATCTAATTGGAGAATTATTATATAGTACTTTAGAAAAAGCAGGTGATATCCTTGACTAATATAGTAGGCAAAGTAAGTATGATAAATGGACCTGTTATTAGGGGAGTAGATATGACAGGATTTAAAATGCGTGAAATGGTATTAGTTGGTGAAAAGAAGCTTATAGGTGAAGTTATATCTATTGATAGGGATACAGGAATTATACAGGTATATGAAGAGACAGAAGGATTGAAAAAAGGTGAGAAGATTGTATCTACAGGAAAGCCTTTAAGTCTTAAATTAGGGCCAGGAATTCTTGGAAATATGCTTGATGGTATAGAAAGACCATTAAAAAAGATAAATAATGATTTTGGAAGCTTTATACCAGAAGGTATAGGTCTTATATCTCTTGATGAAGAAAAAACATGGGAAGTAAATGTTTTGGTTGATATAGGAGATTTTATAAGTGAAGGAGAGGTTTATGGAAGTGTAGAGGAAACTTCTCTTATTACCCACAAGTTAATAGTACCTTTTGGAGTTAAAGGAAAGGTTGTTGAAGCTAAGGAAAGTGGTAAATATTCCATAGAAGAAGAACTAGTGGTGGTAGAGGATAAAAAGGGAAGAATCCATTCATTAAAAATGTATCAGGAGTGGTCTATTAGAACCCCAAGACCAGTTAAGGAACGACTTCCAATAGATAGGCTTCTCATTACAGGACAGAGGGTATTAGATATATTTTTTCCTATTGCTAAAGGTGGAACAGCTGCTATTCCTGGAGGTTTTGGGACAGGGAAGACTATGACTCAACATCAATTAGCAAAATGGTCTGATGCAGATATTATAGTATATATAGGTTGTGGAGAAAGAGGAAATGAGATGACAGAAGTATTAGAGGATTTTCCCAAGTTAATAGATCCAAAAACTAATAAGCCTATTATGGAAAGAACAGTTCTAATAGCCAATACATCAAATATGCCTGTAGCCGCTAGGGAAGCTAGTATTTATACTGGAATAACTATAGCTGAGTATTTTAGGGATATGGGATATCATGTAGCTATAATGGCAGATTCTACTTCTAGATGGGCTGAAGCTTTAAGGGAGATTTCTGGAAGGTTGGAAGAGATGCCAGCAGAGGAAGGTTATCCTGCTTATTTGCCTACTAGACTTGCAGAATTTTATGAAAGGGCAGGATATGTGAAAAATTTTAATGATACAGAAGGATCGGTAACTATTATAGGGGCTGTATCTCCTGCAGGTGGAGACTTTTCAGAACCTGTTACAGAAAATACTAAGAGATTTGTAAATGTATTTTTAGCCCTTGACAGGGAGTTAGCATATTCTAGACATTATCCATCTGTTAACTGGCTTACAAGTTATAGTGGATATATAGAAGCACTCAAAGGTTTCTATAACAGGGAATTAAATGAGGATGTTAAAGAACTCCGTGCTAAAATGTTAAGGCTCTTATATGAAGAGGCTAGACTTAAGGATTTAGTTTTATTAGTAGGGGAGGATGTACTTCCAGATGAAGAAAGATTAGTACTTGAGATTTCAAGAATAATAAAGATAGGATTCTTACAACAAAATGCTTTTCACAGTGAAGATACATTTGTACCGTTAAGAAAACAAATAGAAATGTTAAAAGCAATAGATCATCTTTATGAAAGAGCATTGAGTTCAGTAAAAATGGGAATACCTATTTCTCAGATTAAAGATAGTAAATTATTTGAAGATATTACTAAAATGAAATATACTATTCCAAATAATAATCTAGAGGGAATAGATGAACTAAATAGACAAATAGATGATTTCTATAATAGTTTAGATGAAAAATACTCTAAATAGAGAGGTAGATAATATGAAAAGGGAGTATTTACAATTAGACAGAATTGAAGGAGCATTAATTGAACTTTCAGATACTCATGATGTAGGCTATGGAGAAGTGGTAGAAATAGAAAACAGTGAAGGAAACAAAAAGCTCGGTAGAGTTATAAAGGTCGAGGAAAATAGTGTGGTAGTTCAGGTATTTGGTTCCACAACAGATATATCTACTAAAAACACCAAAGTAAATTTTAAGGGTAAGCCTTTTGAAATATCCTTATCAAAGGATATTTTAGGAAGAACTTTTAATGGAATAGGAGGTCCTATTGATGGAATGGGTGAAATATATTCTAAAGAAAGTTACAATGTAAATGGAAGGCCTATAAATCCAGTGGCAAGAGAATACCCAAGAGATTATATTCAAACAGGTATTTCATCTATAGATGGACTTATGACATTGATAAGGGGACAAAAATTACCTATATTTTCTGGTAATGGTCTTCCACATAATGAATTAGCAGCTCAAATTGTAAGACAGGCAAAGATAAAGTCTAAAGATGGAGAAAAGGTGAAATTCGGAATAATATTTGCGGCTATGGGAGTTAGACATGATGAGGCCCATTTTTTTAGGGAAACTTTTAGGAAATCTCATGTATTAGATAGAGTAGTTATGTATATAAATTATGCAGATGATCCTATTATGGAAAGGATTATAGCTCCAAGGTCTGCTCTTACAGCAGCAGAATATTTAGCTTTTGAGGAAAATATGCATGTATTAGTTATAATGACTGATATTACAAGTTATGGAGAGGCGTTAAGGGAAATCTCTTCTTTAAGAGAAGAAGTACCAAGTAGAAGAGGATACCCAGGATATCTTTATTCAGATTTGGCAAGCTTATATGAAAGGGCTGGAATGCTTAAAGATAAAGTTGGTTCTATTACATT
Source organism: Anaerosalibacter massiliensis (assembly GCF_024623155.1). Classification (NCBI taxonomy): domain Bacteria; kingdom Bacillati; phylum Bacillota; class Tissierellia; order Tissierellales; family Sporanaerobacteraceae; genus Anaerosalibacter; species Anaerosalibacter massiliensis. The sequence continues at coordinate 113,243 of NZ_JANJZL010000005.1, read as the reverse complement.
AATCCCTATACTTACTATGCCTAATGATGATATTACTCATCCTATTCCAGATTTAACAGGTTATATAACAGAAGGACAAATAGTTCTTTCTAGAGAATTGTATCAAAAGAATATTTACCCACCTATAAATGTTTTACCATCACTTTCAAGGCTAATGAAAGATGGTATAGGAGAAGGATTTACTAGAGAAGATCATCCAGATGTAGCAAACCAGCTATTTTCTTCCTATTCAAAAGTTCAAGAGGTAAGATCTCTTGCTCAAATAATAGGAGAAGATGATTTGCCAGATAGGGATAAAAAATACTTAGAATTTGGTAGACAGTTTGAAGATAAATTTGTAAAACAAGATTTCAATGAAAATAGGGATATGGAAGATACTTTAAATATAGGTTGGGAACTATTGTCAATTTTACCTGTAGAGGAATTAGATAGATTAGATTCTAAATTAATAGAAAAATATTTAAAAAACAGGTGATAATATGCCAATGTATAAGATAACTCCTACAAAGGCTAATTTGATTAAAGCTAAAAGTTCTCTAGAGTTTTCAAAAAAAGGTTATGAACTTTTAGATAAAAAAAGAACAGTTTTGATAAAGGAAATGATGGCTTTAATTGAAAAGGCTAATAGAATAGAAGAAGAAATAAATACAAGTTTTCAAGAAGCTTATAAAAAATTACAATTTGCTAATATAACTATGGGTTCAGAATCAGTTGAAAAGATAGCTATGTCTTTAGAGAAAGAAGAAGATTTTGAGATACTTTTTAAAAGTATTATGGGAGTAGAGATTCCTTATATAGAATATGAGAAAAGACCTTTTTCTACAGAATATGGTTTTTTCAGAACCAATCCTGCTTTTGACATGGCAGTACTATCATTTGTGAATATAAGATATCTTATTTACGAATTAGCAGAAATAGAAAATTCCGTTTATAAATTGGCTACGGAAATAGAAAAAACTCAAAAAAGAGCTAATGCCCTAGAAAAGATTCAAATTCCTAAATATGAAATGGAGATAAAATCTATTGAAGAAGTATTAGAGGAGAAGGAAAGAGAAGACTTTTTTAGGCTAAAGAGAGTAAAAGGCAAAAAATAAAAAAATCCTAGTTCACTAGGATTTTTTATCTTTCTATCTATGTTTTTCTAATAATTTATTTTTAATATCCCATAAAGGTTTTGATAAGTCCACAAAATATTTATGAGGTTTTTCAAAGCGAAGTACCTCTTCCCAAAGTGTTCCTACTTGCTCATTACAATAGTTCTTTATTTCCTCTATATTTGGACTTTCATATACAGACTCTCCACCATCAAATATTTTAACTAAAAGTTTTTTTGCATAGAAATTAGTTATAGTCTTACGTTTCCAAGTATATAAAGGATGGAATATTTCATATGGTTTAGAATCATCTATAGTTTCGTCATAAAGTGCAATAACATCTGCTATGGCTTTTCCACTACATTTGTCAAATAACCTATATACTTGTTTAAATCCAGGTATAGTAATCTTACCAACATTTTCACTAACTTTTATTTTAGGCACTACTTGTTCATTTTCCTCTACAGCCGATAATTTATAAACTCCTCCAAATACTGGTTCGGATTTAGCTGTAATAAGTCTTTCTCCAACTCCAAAGGAATCTATTTTGGCTCCTTGACTTAAAAGTTCTCTAATAACATATTCATCAAGGGAACTGCTAGCTACAATAGGACAATCTTCAAATCCAGCTTCATCAAGCATTTTTCTTGCTTCCTTTGAAAGGTAGGCAATATCTCCACTATCTATTCTAATTCCCTTTGGTCTATAGCCCTTAGGTACCACATCTTCTTTAAATGTTTTAATAGCATTTGGAACTCCAGACTCTAAAACATTGTAAGTATCTACTAAAAGAACGCAACTATCAGGATATAGTTTTGCATATGCTTTAAAAGCCTCTAATTCAGTAGGGAACATTTGTATCCAACTATGAGCCATTGTTCCTAAAGCAGGAACATCGAAATCTCTATCAACAATAGTACAAGCTGTACCTATACATCCACCAATATAAGCAGCTCTAGCTCCTAAAATAGCCCCTTCATATCCTTGGGCTCTACGAGAACCAAATTCCATGACAGCTCTACCTTTAGCTGCTCTAACTATTCTATTGGCTTTAGTAGCGATAAGACTTTGGTGATTAATAGTTAATAAAATCATAGTTTCAACTATCTGAGCTTGTATTATAGGCCCTCTAACTGTAACTATTGGTTCATGTGGAAATATAGGGGTACCCTCAGGAATAGCCCAAACATCACATTCAAATTTAAAGTTTTTTAAGTAATCTAAAAATCCTTCACTAAAGAGATTTTTACTTCTAAAATATTCAATATCTTCATCGTTAAATTTTAAATTTTTCAAGTACCCAATAAGCTGTTCTACTCCTGCCATTATAGCAAATCCACCATTGTCAGGGATGGATCTAAAAAACATATCAAAATAAGCTATTTTGTCCTCCATATCATATTCAAAATAACCATTAGCCATAGTAAATTCATAAAAGTCTGCAAGCATTGTCAAGTTCTTTTTATCTTTCCAATCAATATTGGTCATGTCCAATCTCCTTTTAAAATTATTTTATTACCTTAATTATATTTGGAAATATGAAAAAATTCAACATTATATCTGAAAATAAAACAGGTGGCTCCAACTTTACCAATTGGGGTCACCCGTTAAATAAATAGAACTTGTATTATTATACTAGCCCTTAAACAGCTTAAATCTATTTTTTCCAATTTACTAAATCACCTTTTCCTATCTTGTTTACAACTTAAAAGTTAATTTATTTTAGAGCATATGAAACAGTATAATAATTGGCTATTTAGTGGATCTTACATGACTACTAAAAGTTTCTATTTCATCGATTTCATAACCTACTATCTAGGTTATGAAACAAAGCTATTCACATAAAAGCATAGTTTTTGATTTTCTGCTTTTTAATAGGCATCTTAATTTCCGCAGGACCTACGGTACATTTATTCAAATGCAAGGGGGCAAATTAAAGTATTAACGAATAGCTAGTAGAGAATAATTAGTTCTATTTATTTAAATTATATAATATATAAATTTAATTGTAAAGTGTTTTCAGAAGATTGCCAAAAATCATCCGAAAGAAAAGTGCTGTCCCAAAATAAAATTTTGAGATAACCCTTTTTTGTATAAATAAAAAGGAAAAACAGTTTGAAAACTCTTTTTCCTAGTAAAATTTGATTATGGCAAATAACAAATTTCATAATAAGTATACCAAAAAATACGGGGCTTATGTATACCAATTAATGTTACCATTAGATTTTGTAGTAAATATCTCCGATGATGATCCAGTAAGATTGCTTAGCCGAATACTAAATCAGCTTAACTATGACGAGCTTAATCTGGCTACTCCGATAAAGGAAGAAAGTCAGCAGTCTCAAATGAAAGATGAAGATAGAAAACTTTAGAGAAAACAACAACAAAATCAATACACAAACAATTAAATATAGAAAAGGATTCAACAAAATCCCTATCTCTTGAAGATATATGTAAATTACAAGCTCAACAGATAGAAGAACTAACTGTAAAATTAAATTGGTATGAAGAACAATTTCGTTTAAGTCAGAAGAAACGTTTTGGAGCATCGGATTAACCCCTTAATATTGTACAGAAACTCACGAATACTTTTTTTTCTTAGATTATCTATGTTTTAATATTTTTCGCTTTTTTATTATGCATAAATATTTATCTTCATTAAGGGTAAAGGCTAAAGCTCCTGCTGCTGGGCCTTGACTAAATCTAAATATTTATGTGCATTTCTTCTTAAGGCAGAAAATATTAAAGCTTCAGTATAGCTTTCAAATTCATACTTTGATAAACATTCATCTTCCAGTAATCTATGGAAAGATTCTATATGAGCATTTTTATTTGGGGCTTTAAATGGTATTCTTTCATGTTCTAAATTTAGTTCTTTGCAGGCATCTTCAAATTTATGACTGATAAATTATGGTCCGTTGTCTGACCTTATCACTAAACCAGTCTCTTTATTACATAGATTTCGCTTCATTAATGCTCTCTTGAGGGTTATGACTATATCTTTTATCTTTGGCTCTCTGACCCATCTTGTAACTGTACCTGGGACTTTTGTCTGATTTCTTGCTACTAAATTTGCATTTCTAACTTCTTCTACTTCTTTAACAATTTGATTTTTAAATTCTTCTGAATATCTTGTATTTTTGCTTTTCATTTTGGCAACCTCCTGTTGATTATATTTTAATATAATCGTGTGTGATTGTCCAAAATGGTTAGGGGGCTAAATAGAACACATCTATATAATAGAAATGACTTTGCAATGATTAGAGAACAAAATCTAGCAAGTGTATTATTGGAAATAGGATTTATGAACAATCCTAAAGATGTTGAGCTGTTGAGAAGATAGCAAACTAGAGAATATATAGCTGAGGGAATTTATAAAGGAATAGCAGCATATTTTAAATAAAGCTGTGTAAAAAAGAAAAGAAATTGTTTTAAATAAAGAATTTCTTTTCTTTTTGTTTGTAAATAAATATATATTAATTTAGTTATTATTTTGGTTTGGGAGGAAACCATGAAATATTACATCAAATTGATAGTTGTAATTAGAATCTAATCTATAATTAGTGAAATAACAAGTTAATGTTTTATATCCACTCCAATTATAGTTTTCTAAAGTTTTTAAATTACTATCTACTATATTATTCATCTTAGTCATGTCATTAAGTTTTCCTTGATAATAATCTCCAGTATACGTTCCACGAAGAGTAAAGGTATTGAAGAATTGAGATTTTTCCTCTGTAAAAGTAACATTGCTTAATTTAGCTACAGAAGAAATTTCAGAGCATATTTCAGAAGAATTTTTATAAGGATGTTCAATTAAATAATCGTCAGATACTAGAGGAGTTGTCATATTATTATAATTATTGATTAAACGCTGCATGTGGTTTTGATATTGCTCATTTAATGAGTAATTATTACTTAAAGTTTTAATATAATTATCGAAAGATTTTATATCATTATCTTTAATATAATTAGCTAATCTATCATATATATATAAATCTTTTCTGTATAAATAGTCCATAAATATACAGGAGTAGATATAAAACTCAAACCCATCATTATAGGTTGAACTTAAAACTTTAGATAAAGTGTATCTTTCAGAAGACTTAGTATTAACAATATTACTTACAATAGATTTTCTAGGTAATACACCTGAAGTTCTTGTAGAACCAGCAAAAAATTCAGCTCCACCTTCTTCATACCAAGTTAACCTATTATTTTTATATATTTCAGATTCTCCCCACATTCCAGGTACTAGATATCTACCTTGTAAATAATGAGTAAATTCATGTCTAAAAAGTTCTTCTAAAGTATATATACTATCTTTAGGAGTTCTTTCATAAGTATAGAAAGTTCCTTGTCTTTCTATATAAATACCGCCGTTATTTGTATCTAGTTCGTTTATTATTCTATTTAGTTGATATTCTTCTGGGTTATTATATATTATCATGGTTAATATATCATCTGGATTACCTGATTCTAAAGGTTCATCCGTGTCTACTGATCGAAAGTATTGAGCACTTACTTCTTTAGAAGCCCAATAAAGTCTCTTTATTTTATCTTTACGTATTTTATCACCAGTTTTTATTATGATTTTCCCATCATCAAAAGTATAGGTCATAGGATAATATTTATCTCTGGCTTCTTTTCTAAGTTTATTCATGTCTATATTTTTTCCATCATAATTCTTCCCATTATAATTACGATTTATTTCATTAGCAGCTTCTAAATATTGTTCACTTAAATATGGGTGTATGTCCATAGCATTAGTCAAGATTTGTAAACCTTTATCTGGCTCGGTGTGAAACTTTCCTAAACTTGATATACAGAAGATCCCGTTATTTATAAGCCATCCACTATTTGAACTAGGCTTTTCAATGAGGGCTATATCCCCTGATTTATTTATAAAAGAATCTATTTTTTTATACCATTGAGTATCTTTAGGTGGTATCTTTGCTTCGTAGTTTGTGTACATAGAAATGTCATATTCTATACCACGCATAATATTATAAACTGCTTTTCCCTTAGAGTTTTCCTTTGCATATTTGGAAAAGTTCACTATAAATTGTTCTAAAATAGGTGTAGCGCTATTTACTACTTCAACATTACAAGAGCCATTCCAAATTAATAAACCAACGCATGTAACTATTTCATCTTGTATATTAGTTCCCAGTTTAAAGTTTGGATTTTTTTCAATTTCTATTAAAGCTGGTATACATTTATCGTGCATATTTCTCTCATTTAAATACGACAAATCATCATGGTAAAATCCCAAGTAAAATCCTGCTCTTATAACTTCAACTAAAGTAGGAATCCCTTTGTTATCTGTAGAGGTAAATTGGCTTCCTCTATCATATAAAGCGGTAATAAGAGCCTCAATACGATTTTTGTCATTATAGAATTCATAAGCATCAGTACTATATTTAAAAAGATCTAATATATCTGTACTTTTTATACTTGTTAGCAATTTTATTAAATCATTATAATTTAACTTATTTAAATCAGACATAGTATAATTTTGTTTCTGACTATTAGGAGTAATGTTTTTTTGTGTTTTCTTATTTTCTATTATTTTACCTATAGGTTCATTTGAAGGTTTATTGTATTTGTTAGTTTTTTCATTTACAATACACATGTTGTCATTATTAGGTTTTATATTTATAGCTAGTGCTACATTAAAAGAGCATAACAATATAAAAATTGAACAAATAAAAATAAGGAATCGATAAAGCATTCTTTTTTTTCTGAAAATTTTTCTCATCATAGTAAAACCCCCTTTCTTTTAATATAAAGTATTATTCTAGTATCTTTAAATTTATAAAACGACTCCTATACTTAAATTATGAATGTGTTTAATATTTTGTGTATTATTAGTATCTTATTTCTAGAAAAATTATAGAATTTAAGTAAGAAAGAGGTTAGAAAATAATAAGAGAAGCGATTTATGTTTTATCGCTTCTCTTATTATTTTCTATTGAGTTGCTAATAACTTTTTTCCCTTATCTGTAATAATTAAAGTATTTGCTATATTTAAAGAACAATTTATATTACAACCTGCACATTTTTTATTGCAGAAATCGTTAGGTACTTTTTCTTCAGAAACATATCCCATTCTTTGCAGTTGAATTAAAAGATGTTCTACCATGCTTTCACTAGTATTTAATTTAGATGCTAAAGCTTTCTTCGAAAAAGCTTTCATGTTATTTATTTCTCTTAATATATCTATTAGCATATAATCATCTCCTTAATTTACCGGATGAAGCTTTTTAAAGATTTACTAATAGAAGCCCATGATCTTTTAGAAAAGATGACTTTAGACTTAGAGTTCTTAACTTGCTTTTTAACATTTTTGCTAGTTTGATGATTTACATAGTCTGTAAGTATTAATACTACATCGGTATCCTTAGGAACCTTATAAGTTTGCTCTCTAGATCGTCTCCCAGTAATATGAGTGATTCTATTAAATCCTTTTTCTTTTAGATTGTTTTCTATATTACCTAAATTATCTCCCCCTATAACCAAAACACTCATACTCACGCCTCCTGATTTAAAATTAACTCAATCCAAATAATCCACCGATTTGGAATATAGCTACTGAAATTATCCAACCTACTGCAAAAGTATAAAGAGCTGTAAATACTGCCCATTTTGTTGAATTTGTCTCCCGTCTAATAGTACCTATTACTGCAGCACATGGTGTATAAAGTAAAGTCATAATCATGAATGATAGAGCACTTAATGGTGTAAATGCTCCTTGTATAGCTGTAACAAGTTGAGCCCCTTCCTCAACACCTGCATATACCATGCCCAATGTTGCAACAACAGCTTCTTTGGCTACAATCCCTGCAAACAATCCTACTGAAGCTTGCCATGTCCCAAAACCTGCAGGTTTAAATATTGGTGCAATAACAGTTCCTATTTTTCCTAAAATACTAGACTGACTATAAGGTTCAACTCCATAAGGGAGAACAGATAGTATCCAAAGTACAGTTACAACAGCAAATATCGTAGTACCAGCTCTTTTTAAGAAAGAGCTTACTTTATCCCACATATTGAGAAGAGTACCTTTTAAAGTTGGAAATCTATAAGGAGGTAGTTCCATAACAAAATAAGAGGACTCTCCTTCAAACAATGTTTTGCTAAATATCTTACCCATAATTATAGCTACTAAAAATCCAAATGCATATATGGAAAATAGTATGAGAGCTTTATGTTTAGGGAAGAATGCAGATATAAATACTAAATATATAGGTAATCTGGCTCCACAAGAAATAAATGGATTTATTAAAATTGCAATCATTCTATCTTTTTTGCTATCTAAAGTTCTTGTAGCCATTATACCGGGAACATTACATCCAACTCCCACTAACATAGAAATAAAAGTTTTTCCATGTAATCCTAAGGAACGCATTATTCTATCCATAACATAGGCAGCTCTTGCCATATATCCACTATCTTCTAAAATTCCAAGGAGTAGATACATAACTGCTATCAATGGCACAAATTCAATGACAGCTCCTACACCACCAAGAATCCCATCAGTTATAAATGCAGTTAAAAGCTCTGGTGCATTTACATTAACAAGGAAGGATTCAACAGAGGCTGTAAAAGTTTCCATTCCAGCATTTAAGCCTTCTTGGAGAATATCTTCTCCTATAGCAAAAGTCAATTGATAAACTATAAGCATTATCAGAGCAAATATAGGAAGACCTAACCATTTATGAGTTAAAACTTTATCAATTTTATCTGATTTAGTAATTATTTCTTCTTTAGGTTTTTTAACAGTTTTATTAACTATATTTCCGATAAATTCATACCTTTTATCAACTATTATAAGTTCCGGTTCCATAGCAGCAATGGCAATGGCATCACCACTTTCATGGGCTATTTTAAGAATATTTTTATCTGTTATTTCAGATATATACTCATCACCTTCAAGAAGTTTAATAGCAATCCATTCTGATGGATATTCTGTATTTAAATTAGAGTTTTCTATGATTTCTTTCAGTTTGTTTATCTCATTGTCTATATCTTTTCCATAATTTATTTTATTTTGAGGTACATTACCAGCACTCATCATATTAATAGACTCTTCAATTAATTTTTCTATACCATTTTTTTTAGAAGCTATCGTAGCTACTACAGGTACACCTAATTCTTTTGAAAGCTTTTTTATATCTATAGATATATTTTTTTCCTTAGCCTCATCCATCATATTTAAGGCAACAATAACTTTTGTTCCCATTTCTAAAAGTTGAGTAGTAAGATATAGATTTCTCTCAATATTTGTTGCATCTACTACATTTATAACTACATCTGGCTCATCTTTTAGAATAAAATCTCTTGCAACAATCTCATCTTCAGAATATGCTCCTAAACTATAAGTGCCAGGTAGATCTACAATGTTATATTTCTTGTTCTTAAAATTAAGAATTCCTTCTTTTTTCTCCACAGTAACTCCTGGCCAGTTTCCTACATGTTGATTAGTTCCAGTAAGAGCATTAAAAAGAGTAGTTTTTCCGCTATTAGGGTTTCCAACTAAAGCAATTGTATTCAAAATATTCGCCTCCTTATCAATCGATAATCGTTATCAATAACAATTTAAAAAAATAATAGACCAGTAATACTTTACTGGCTAACCATTATTTTTTGAGCAAGTCCTCTTCCTATAGCAATTTTATATCCAGAGAGAGAGACTATTATAGGACCTGCATCATTTTTAACAATCTTCACTTCCGTACCTTTATTAAAGCCCATTTCATAAAGTCTTTTAGATATTTTTTCGCCACCTACTATATTGTCAACTTTTCCTTTTTGGCCTTCACTGAAAAAATTTAGAGGCATATTAGCCATATTTTCACCTCCTAAAAGTTATTTTACAAATATATTAGAAGCTTCATTTTTTCTTAGTGTAAGTTTATACCCTCTTAATAATATTTCAATAGGATCTCCTAATGGTGCCCTACCTTTAATCTCTACTTCTACTCCAGGAACTACACCCATATCCATAAGCCTTCTTCTTACTGAGGCTTCTTTTGATATACTTACGACTGTTGTTTTTGAACCTAAAGGCATCTCATTTAAGCTTTTCATATGAATCCTCCTTTACACGAAAACGATAATCATTATCAATTACTATAATAATACATTTTTTAAATTTAATCAATAAATTTTAAAAAAATAAGATTAAAGCTTAAAAAAACGTAATATATTTAAAATTATTAAAAGTGTAACCGTTATGTAACCTATTCTAGTCCAATTAATACTATACTATATATAGACAATGTAATTATTAATTTAATAAAATAAAAACTTTTACTACTAAGCAGCCCCTTAGTAGCCCCTTTCGAACCTACTATAATTTTATAGTAGGTTTTTTATTTTTCCTCTTTACAATATGAAAATATAATGTTAATATATAAATACAGACCCACCCGGGGTGGGAGGGGAAAAGGAAAGGAGTGATAGAATGAATATTAAAAATATAACTTTAAATATATCAGGTATGTCCTGTGCTGCTTGTGCACAGAGAATAGAAAGAGTACTTTCAAAGAAAGATGGTATAGAATCTTCCATAGTGAATTTATTAGCTGAAAAAGCCAATATAGAATATGATGAAGACAAAATATCATTAGATGAGATAATTAATATTATTGAAAAGACAGGATATAATGTCAATTTAAATAAGGTGAATCTTTTAATAGAAGGAATGACTTGTTCTGCTTGCTCTGCAAGGGTTGAGAAAGCTTTAAATAAAGTAGATGGTGTAGTAGAGGCTAATGTAAACCTAACCTTAAATAAGGGAACTATAAGCTATGTATCTGATGAATTAGGAGTAGAAGACTTTGTAAAAGCTGTAGAAAAAGCTGGATATAAAGCAGAGTTAGAGAAAGAAAAAGATGTAGATAGAGAAAAGAAGATTAGAGAAAAAGAAATAAAATCATTAAAAACTTCCTTTATTATTTCGGCTATATTAAGTATACCTTTGTTTTCAGCAATGTTTTTCCATATGGCTGGAGTACACACTATACTTAGCAATGGATATTTTCAACTGGCATTGGCAACTCCAGTCCAATTTATAATTGGTTATAGATTTTATGAAGGAGCTTTTAAATCTTTAAGAGGTGGAGGAGCTAATATGGATGTACTAGTATCTATGGGAACTAGTGCAGCTTATTTCTTTAGCTTATATAATTTGTTATCTGGAGTGGGGGAATATTATTTTGAAGCTTCAGCAGTAATTATTACTTTAATACTCCTAGGAAAAACTTTTGAAGCAGTAGCCAAAGGAAAGACTTCAGAGGCTATTAAAAAGTTAATGGGACTTCAACCTAAGACTGCAAGAGTTATAGAAGATGGAGTAGAAAAGGATATCCCTATAGATAATGTAGAAGTGGGGCATATTATTGTAGTTAGACCAGGAGAAAGAATTCCTGTAGATGGTATAATAGTTGAAGGAAATTCATCAATAGATGAATCTATGATTACAGGGGAGAGTATTCCTGTAGATAAACAAATGGGAGATGAAGTAATAGGTGCTACTATAAATAAATTTGGAACATTTAAATTTGAAGCAAAAAAAGTAGGTAAAGATACAGCATTAGCCCAAATAATTAAATTAGTAGAAGATGCTCAAGGGTCTAAGGCACCAGTTCAAAGATTAGCAGATAAAATATCTGGAATATTTGTTCCTACTGTATTAGTAATTGCACTAGCTACTTTTCTAATATGGTATTTTGTAAAGGGTGATTTTACCCATGCACTTATTAGTTCAGTAGCAGTACTTGTAATAGCTTGTCCTTGCTCTCTAGGTTTAGCAACTCCTACAGCTATTATGGTGGGTACAGGAAAAGGTGCAGAGATGGGAATATTAATTAAAGGAGGGGAACATTTAGAAAGAACTCATGAATTAGATACTATAGTATTTGATAAAACAGGAACTATAACTAAAGGAGAGCCAGAAGTTACAGATATAGTTACATTTGGAGTGGAAGAAGATACTATTTTAAGATTGGCAGCAATTGCTGAAAAAACTTCAGAGCATCCTCTAGGTCAGGCAATAGTCAATAAAGCAGTAGAAAAAAATATGGAAATAATAGAGCCAGAAATGTTCTTAGCTATACCTGGAAAAGGGATTAGCTCAACAATAGAAGGGAAAGCTATCCGCATAGGAAACAAAAAAATAATGAAAGATGCAAATATTGAAGTGAAAACAGTAGAGGATGAATTAATTAAACTTGAAGATGAAGGCAAAACTGCTATGCTTTTATCCATAGATGGAGAAATAAAAGGTATAATTGCTGTAGCAGATAGTGTAAAGGAAAGTTCTAAAAAAGCTATAGATGAATTAAAAGCTATGGATATTGATATATATATGATAACTGGAGATAATGAAAGGACTGCAAAGGCTATAGCAAATGAAGTAGGTATTGAAAATGTATTGGCAGAAGTCCTACCTGAAGATAAGGCAAAAGTGGTAGAGGATATTAGAGCTAAAGGAAAGAAAGTAGGTATGGTAGGAGATGGAATAAATGATGCACCAGCATTAGTTGCAGCAGATATAGGATTTGCCATAGGTACTGGTACAGATGTAGCTATGGAAGCAGCTGACATAACCCTTATGGGAGGGGATTTAGAAGACATAGTTAAAGCTATAAGATTAAGTAAGAGAACTATGAAGACTATTAAACAAAATTTATTCTGGGCTTTTGCATACAATACAGCAGGAATTCCTATTGCAGCCATGGGATTTTTAAATCCTATGATAGCAGGTGCAGCAATGGCATTTAGTTCAGTATCAGTTGTAACTAACTCTTTAAGACTTAAAAATTTTAAAGGATAAAAATTAAAAGGAGAGATTATTATGAAAAAAACTATATTAATAGAAGGTATGTCTTGTGGTCATTGTGTAAAGGCAGTAGAAGAAGCATTGAAGGAATTAGATGAAATTAAATCTGTAAATGTAAATTTAGAAGAGAAAAAAGCAGATATAGAAGGAGATAGTTTAGATTATAATAAAATAAAAGAAGCTATAGATGAAGCAGGATATAGAGTTGTTGAAATAAAATAATAGATGGTGATAACTATGATGAATGATGAGAAAAGAAAAGCTATGAATCTTCTAAAAACTGCTAGAGGGCAGATTGATGGTATTATAAAAATGATAGAAGATGATAGATATTGTGTAGACATATCAACTCAAATACTATCAGCAATAGCTCTTTTAAAAAAAGCTAATATAAATATACTAGATCAACATTTAAAACACTGTGTTAGTGAAGCTATATTAGAAGGTGAGCATGAAGGAGAAGAAAAGATAAATGAGATAATTAATATAATAGATAAGTATATAAAATAAACTGATGCTACGTAGCATCAGTTTATTTTATATACTAAATAGATGAATAACATATTTATTTTAAATTATTGAAATATTAAATATTTGATGATAGTACTGGAGTTGAATGGTGTTTATAATCATATTCCTTGTTGTAAGTTAAATAATGGAACAAAATAAATTAAATTGTTAATAGCCAGCTATAAATATTAAAAGGGAAATATGATATAAAAGCCCTAAGAATTAATATATTTAATTTAATATTTCAAGATAGATATGAGTAATATTATAGTCTAAATTAGAGAAATCAGATTATATTTTTTATAGAGTTTTTTATTATAATAAGTCTATTAAAATCAAGTTATAAATTTGTTTGGTATCAATGAATATAGATTAAGAATTTAATAAAGAAATATTCCCATTAAAATTAATACTATTGATAATATTATAATAAAAGAGTTTAAAATAGACATTTTCTTTTTGTTATTAAGCATTATTACAGCAAATTTTCTAAATTTTTCATAATTAAATAACAATGCACTAACTTTTAGTATAGTAAAAGTAATTAATAAAGCAATAATCCAACTATATTTTATATTATTTACAATAACTTGGTACCAAGTATAAAAAACTAATAAATAACCAGATATTCCAACAATATTAACCCATTTAGGTTTATTAATTTTATAAGCAGAATTAAGTTCCCATTCTTTCCAACGTTGTTTCATAAATAGCATAATAATTCTTGAGCCAATACCTATAGCAGCCCATAAAAAACAAATAAATTGAAAATAGTTGAATGACTTCATAATGTTTACCTCCATATTATTAAGAAATTAATTTTAATGTCAAAATATCAAGAGTTTTGTAAGAAATAATAATATATTTTAGATTTTTAAATATGATATACATTTTAATAGTAGTGGATTTATCAGAATCATTTCAACCTACAAAACCGTAGAAATCTGTCTCTTCTACTACCAGATTTAAATCATCAATAGCCTTAAAGTTTCCATAAATCTTAGTTAGTTCTTTAATTTCAATGATTTCCATAATTTTCTTACTTGTACACGGCAGGTTTTAGTATTTGAACCCATTTTTCAAGTTCAACCATAATTTGATCTAGAACAATTTTATTTTTATCTCTCCTATTTTGATTTAAGTAACCTTCTGCCATCCAAAAAATCATATTATAAATATCTATAGGATGAATATGGTCTTTAAATTTAGAAAAATCTATATTAATAAAAAATTCATTAAAAGTAACTTTGAGTATATGAGATATATTTGGATTTATAATATCTTCCACGTCTTTATCTTCATAGTATATAGCTCTTAGAAAAAAATCTAAAATATAGGGATTATCCTCTAAAAGTTTTATTTTCTTCCTAGAAGAATATATTATCAAATCAAAGAAATCATCAATTTCATAGAATTCATCATCTATTAAAGCATCTATAATTTTTTGACTACTATAATTAAATATATATTTATATAGGCTTTTCTTATTTTTAAAGTAATGAAATAATAGACCTTTAGAAATTCCAGCCTTATGTGCAATATCATCTGTAATTGCATTTTTATACTCATACTTAGAAAAGACTTCTAGAGCAGCATTAATAATATTCATATTTTTATTTTCTGGTATATTCATATTAAATCTCCTTTGACCGAATTGGTTAATTAGAGTATATATTATTGACTCAAATAGACAAGGGTCTAATAAAATTTAAATTATGGTCTATATTTTGGAAATAATTAAAATTGACCTATTTTCCTTAATATAGAAGAGTACACAGATAAAATCTAGCATTATGAGTTACTGGTTTATAGGTATTTACAGGAATATTATAGTATATAAATACAATGTTAATTTACAAATAAATTTTAATAACTTTATTTGTAAATATATTCATTGACATTTCTCTTAGGTAATAGTTTAGACTTTAAAACAGAAAGGAGGAAAAGCTAATGAACCTAAAATTATGATTTTTATTGTAGGCGGAATTATTATACATTTGATTCCATTTTTTATATCTTGAAGTATGAGGTATGGATATTTTAAATTGGTATTCTGAAATATAGTTAAAAATGGAGAATAAAATATATTTATGGTAGGTGTCAAATAGTCCCCATCTTTTAAAGATAGGGGCTATTTGGTTTTCATTATGAATCCCATTTATTTTATATTATCTATTTTTTAAATATGGAACAATCAATTTAGTCATATCTTTTATTAAATTTATTTCTGTTTTAGAACAACGTTGTAATATGCTAAGTAGCTCTTTAATATCTTCATCTAACACTTTATTATAATTTTCTTCACTACTTTCTAGTACATGAAATTCTTTTTGTAAATCTAATTCTTCGTTAGATTTTTTACAACCCTTCAATATATAATCTACTGATATATGGAGAGAATCTGATATTTTAATCAGAGTATCTACACTCATTTTTCTATCTCCTCTTTCTATTTGACCTATGTAAAAAGGAGATAGTTCAATAATTTCAGCAAATTTTTCCCTTGTTAAATCTAAATTTTCTCTTTCTGTTCTAATTCTTGCACCTATTTCCCTAAAATTTAAGGATGTATTTTTCTTATTCATTATATTTCACTCCTTATGACTAACTCTAATGCTTTATCTTTTACAGCTAAATAAGCTTAGAGCATAAAAATATACTTGCCAATATGTATAAAAAACGGTATTCTATATATAAGGAAGAAAAACATTAACATATTAAAAATAAATTTATACTGGGGGGAGAAGTAGAGTGTTAAACAAGATTGAAAAGACAAAAAAGAAATTAGAAAAGAATATAGATTTAAGAAATATAAATTGTGAAGAGATTTTAGAAATAAGCGAAGAAATAGATGAACTTATAGTAGAGTATTACAAAAACAATAGAAAATATAACCTTTTAAAATAATAAGAAAATGGGAAAAGTAATTTAAAGCTTTTCCCATTTTCTTATTAAACATTGATTTTTATTGAAAAAAATCTTATAATGAAATAAAGGTCAAAGAAGGTCAAGATTTTTGCTGTAGGGAAGGAGAATGAGATATGGAGTATAAAGATTATTATAAAATACTTGGAATAGACAAAAATGCAGATCAAAAAGAGATAAAAAAGGCCTATAGAAAATTAGCTAAAAAATATCATCCAGATTTAAACTCAGGAGATAAAAATGCTCAAGAAAAATTTAAAGATATAAATGAAGCTTATGAAGTATTAGGAGATGAACAGAAAAGAAAAAAATATGATATGTTTGGTGGTAGAGGCAACTTTGCTAATGGCCAAGATTTTGATCCTTCGCAATTTGGATTTGACAATTTTGGAAATGGACGGAGCTATACTTATACTACTAATGGAGGAGATTTTAGCGATTTCTTCAATATGTTTTTTGGCGGAGAAGATTTTGGAATAAGTGATTTGTTTGGGGGAGGTAGGAGAAGACAAAGTTTCTATGATAAACCAAAACAAAATATAGAAAGTGAAATAAATGTATCTCTAAGAGAGGCTTATGATGGAACTAAAAAGAGAGTGTCCTTTAGGGTAGGGAATGATACTAAAACTATTTCAGTAAATATCCCAAAGGGTATACTTCCAGGAAAGAAAATTAAGATAAGAGGAGACAAAATAGGTACTAGTGGGGATTTATACTTAAAGGTTAATATTTTAGAGGATAGAAAGTTTAAATTAGATGGACTTGATATAACTACTAAAGTAAAAATACTACCATGGGAAGCAGCCTTTGGTAGTCAAGTTATAGTGGAGACATTATCAGGGAAAGTAAAAGTTAAAATACCTAGTGGAATTGAAAGCGGTAAAAAAATAAGGGTGCCAAGAAGTGGATATAAAGATATGAAGGGAAATTCAGGAGATTTATATATTGAAATAGCTATAGTAAATCCACCTCATTTAACAAAAGAGGAAAAAGAGCTTTACAAAAAGTTAAGAGATATTTCAAATTATAATCCAAGAGAATAGGAGTGATGTAAATGGATATGGAAAGATTTACCCAAAAGAGTCAAGAGGCTATAGGTAGAGCACAAGAATTAGCTATAAAATATGAAAATCCTCAAGTAGAAGATTTACATCTCCTTTTAGCTCTTATTGAAGATAGAGAGGGGCTTATTTCTCAAATTATAAAAAACATAGGAGAAAATATAGATTTAATTAGGGAAGATGTGAAAAGAGAAGTAAATAAACTTTCAAAACAATATGGCTCAAATTCCCTTTACAATAGTAGGGCTTTTGCCAAAATACTTTTAAAAGCGGAAGATGAGGCTAAGAGACTTGGAGATGAGTATATAAGTGTAGAACATATATTCATGGCAATTCTTCAAGAAAAAGAAATTTCTTCTGAAAAAATTCTAAAAAAATATAATATTAATTTAGAAAGGTTTATGGAAGGATTAGAGAAGGTAAGAGGAAATCAAACTATTACTTCAGATAATCCAGAAGGAACTTATAATCCACTAAAGCAATATGGAAGGGATTTAGTTAAAGAAGCTGAAAAGGGGAAATTAGACCCTGTTATAGGAAGAGATGATGAAATTAGAAATACAATTAGAATTCTCTCAAGAAGGACTAAAAACAATCCAGTCTTAATAGGAGAGCCAGGAGTAGGAAAAACTGCTATAGTAGAGGGTTTAGCTCAAAGAATAATTAATGGAGATGTACCTGAAGGGTTAAAAGATAAGACCATATTTGAATTAGATATGGGTTCTTTAATAGCGGGAGCAAAGTTTAGAGGAGAATTTGAAGAAAGACTTAAATCAGTTTTAAAAGAGGTAGAAAAATCAGAAGGAGAAATAATATTATTTATTGATGAAATTCACAATATAGTAGGTGCAGGGGCGGCAGAAGGAGCAATGGATGCTTCAAATATACTAAAACCTATGCTTGCAAGAGGAGAACTTCATTGTATAGGGGCAACTACCCTTGATGAATATAGACAATATATAGAAAAGGATGCAGCTCTTGAAAGAAGATTTCAAAAAGTATTAGTAGATGAACCAGATGTAGAAGACACTATAGCTATTTTAAGGGGACTTAAGGAGAAATATGAAATTCATCATGGTATTCGTATTTCAGATAGTGCTGTAATAGCTTGTGCCACTCTTTCAGATAGATATATATCAGATAGATTTTTGCCAGATAAGGCAATAGATTTAATGGATGAAGCTTCAGCTATGATAAGAACAGAAATAGATAGCATGCCTGTAGAACTAGATGAGATAAGAAGGAAAACTATGCAACTTGAAATTGAAAAAGAGGCTTTAAAGCGTGAAACAGATGAAAATTCTCTAGAAAGATTGAAAAAAATAGAAATGGAATTATCTGATTTGAAAATAGAATATGAATATAAGAAAAAACAATGGAAGGAAGAAAAAGAAGATATAAAAAGAGTAAAAGATATAAAAGAAGGAATAGATAAAACTAAAAGGGAAATAGAAGAAGCTGAAAGAGAATATGATTTAGAAAAACTATCAGTATTGAAATATGGAAAATTGCCGGATCTGAAGAAAAAGTTAGAAGAGGCTAAAAAATCAAATAAAAATGAAGATAGAATGTTGAAAGAAGAAGTAACTGAAGAAGAAATTGCAGATGTAGTATCTAAATGGACAGGAATTCCTGTAACTAAGTTAGTAGAAAGTGAAAAAGAAAAACTTCTCAACTTAGAAAAAATACTTCATAGAAGAGTAGTAGGACAAGATGAAGCAGTAAGAAGCGTATCTGATGCAGTTATTAGGGCAAGAGCTGGATTAAAATCTTTCAATAGACCTGTAGGAAGCTTTATATTTTTAGGACCAACGGGAGTAGGAAAAACTGAACTTGCTAAATCATTGACTGAAACTTTATTTGATGATGAAAGAAATATGATAAGAATTGATATGAGTGAGTATATGGAAAAATTTTCAGTATCAAGACTTATTGGAGCTCCTCCAGGATATGTAGGATATGATGAGGGAGGACAACTTACAGAGGCAGTTAGAAGAAAGCCTTATTCAGTGATATTATTTGATGAAATAGAAAAGGCTCATCCAGACGTATTTAATATATTACTTCAAGTGTTAGATGATGGAAGGCTTACAGACAATCAAGGTAGAGTTGTAGATTTTAAAAATACAGTTATAATAATGACATCTAATTTAGGATCATCTTATTTGTTAGAAGGTTTAAAAGAAGACGGAGAAATAACAGAAGAGGCTAAAAGAAGAGTTACAGAGGAAATGAGAAGAGCTTTCAAACCGGAATTCTTAAATAGAATAGATGAAATAGTTATGTTTAGGCCTTTGGGAAGAGAAGAGGTATTTAAAATAATAGATTTGCAAATGGAAGATATTCAATCTAAATTGGAAGATAGACAAATTTCTATAGACTTAACAGATGAAGCAAAGGATTTAATACTAGATAGGGCTTATTCAGTACAATATGGTGCAAGACCAGTAAAAAGATTTTTGCAAAGAGAGATTGAAACCGAATTAGGAAAGATGCTTATAGGTGGAAAAATAAAGGATAAAGCTGAAATAGTGGTACAAGTAGAAAATGGAAGGTTTTTTTTCAGTATAAAGTAAATCAAAACTGTTAGGCAAATTAGGCTTAACAGTTTTTTATTTTATTCCTTGACAATAGTCAAAGTTTTAAATATAATTGACTTTAGTCATAAGCAATCATAAACAATCATTAACATTCACCAAAAAGTGACATAACAATTATAAGCAATCAGAGAGGTGTGTATATGTTTGCAGAAGAACGTCGTATGAAGATAGTAGAAATGATAAAAAGAGGTGAAAGTGTCAAAGTTTCTGAACTTACTAAAAAATTTAAAGTTTCAGAATCAACAATTAGAAGAGACTTAGTAGAACTTGAAAAGTCTGGTAGGATACTGAGAACCCATGGTGGTGCTGTATCTAAAAAAATAAATAAATTAGAGGATAGTTTCATAGAGAAACAAGATAAATATGCAAAAGAAAAAGAAAAAATAGGTAAAATAGCTGCAAATCAGATTGAAGATGGTGATACCATAATTATAGATTCAGGTACTACTACTTATTATATATCTAAATATCTTAAGGCGAAAGACATAACTATAATTACTAATTCAATTGAATTGACTTATGAATTAGCAAATAGGGAGGATATAGAAGTAATAAATACAGGTGGAATTATAAGAATGAATACAAAAGCTCAAGTAGGGCCTATAGCAGAAAAAAGTATAAGACAGTTTAGAGTAAATAAAACTTTTCTAGGTGCCAATGGTGTATCTATAAAAGCAGGTATTACTACTCCTACATTAGATGAAGCATCAATTAAACAGGCTATGATAGATGTATCAGGTGAAATTTATCTTTTAGTGGATGAATCTAAATTTGGACAGGTATATTCTTCATTAATATCTGATTTAGATAGAATAGATTGTATTATAACAAATAATAATAGGCCAAAAGAGGAAATTGAATACTATAAAATGATAGGAATTAGACTTTTAAATTTGTCTTAGAGGAGGAAAAAATGATTCATACTGTAACATTAAATCCAGCTATAGATAAAACTCTAATAGTGGGAGATTTAAAGAAGGGAGAAGTAAATAGAATATTAGATTCTAGAGAAGATGTAGGTGGAAAGGGAATAAATGTTTCTAAAGTTTTAAAAGCCTTGGGAACTAGAAGTATAAGTACAGGTATATTGGGAAAAGATAATTCTAAATTTTTCTTGAACTATTTGACTAAATCAGGTATAGATACTAATTTTTATACAATATCTGGAGAAAATAGGACCAATATAAAGATAGTAGAAAAAAATAGCGGAATTTTTACAGATATAAATGATAAAGGATTTGAAATAGGCATGAAGGATTTAGATAAATTTTTAAGTTATTTCTTATTTTTTGTAAAAAAGGGAGATATAGTAGTAGTTTCAGGCAGTTTACCAAAAGGAGTAAAAGACTCAAGTTATGGGTATATAATAGAAAAGCTAAAGCAAAAAGGAGCAAAAGTAATTTTAGATGCAGATGGAAAACCTTTACTCAAAGGTATAAAATCTATTCCCTATGCTATAAAGCCTAATATAAATGAATTGAAAAGTATAGTAGAAATAGATGAAAATGATATAAATTCTATTTTAAAGGGAGGCAAATATCTAGTAGATAATGGAATTAAAAAAGTACTAATATCTTTAGGAGACAAAGGTGCAATATATATAACTGAAAATAATAGCTTATTTTCAAAAAGTTTTAATGTACCAGTTAAAAGCACAGTAGGGGCTGGAGATTCTATGGTAGCAGCATTGGTTTATGCTATAAATAATAAACTAAATGATTTTGATACTTTGAAATTGGCTATGGCTTGTGCAACAGCAAAAATTATGACAGAAGGCACTGAAAAACCAAATATAGATCTAATAAAGAAAATTGAAAAGGATGTTGAAATAAAGTCCTTATTATAGAGGGGGAGGAAATACATGGATATTAGAAAGCTTTTAACAAAAGATAGAGTGGTTTTTGATTTAAAAGGAGAAACAAAAGGAGAAATAATAGAAAATTTAATAGATATACTTATTGAAGATAATATAATAAAGGATAAAAATATGTTTAAAGAAGCAGTTTTCAAAAGGGAAAAAGAGTTTTCTACTGGAATTGGAAATGGAGTAGGAATACCCCATGGTAAGAGTGAAGCTGTATCTGAGGCAGCTATAGCCTTTGGAATAAGCAAAGATGGGGTGGATTTTGATTCTATGGATGGGAAGCTTACTCATTTAATATTTCTAATAGCAGTTCCAGAAAAGTCTGATGATATACATTTGAAAGCTTTAAGCTATATTTCAAGAAGACTTATGCATAATGAAGTAAGACAAGCTTTAATGGAGGCTAAAACCTATGATGATATAATTGAAGCTTTTTAAAAATAAAATAAAAGGGGGAAAAATCATGAAAATCGTAGCAGTTACATCTTGTCCAACGGGTATTGCCCACACTTATATGGCGGCAGAAGCGTTGCAAATGGCAGCAAAAGAAATGAATGTTGAAATTAAGGTGGAAACTCATGGTTCTATTGGAGTAGAGAATGAAATAACATCTGAAGAAATAAATAAAGCTCATGCAGTAATAATAGCAGCAGATACTAAAATAGATAAAACTAAATTTGAAGGTCTTCCTATTGTAGAGGGAACTGTACAAGATGCTATAAAAAATTCAAAAGGATTAATAGAAAGAGCAATGAAATTAAAGAAAGAGGAAAAAGAATATGTAGAAAAGATTTCAGAAATAAAAGAAGAAAAACAGAATAAGAAAAAAGGTCCCTATCATCATCTTATGACAGGAGTATCCTATATGATTCCTTTTGTTGTAGCAGGAGGAATATTGATAGCAATATCTTTTGCTTTTGGAATACATGCAGCTGAAAATGAGGGAACGCTTCCTTGGGCATTGAGTTTTATTGGAGGAGGAGCAGCTTTTGCTCTTATGATACCTATACTTTCAGGATTTATAGCATACTCAATAGCTGATAGACCAGGATTAGTTCCAGGAATGATAGGTGGAATGCTTTCAGCTCAAATAGGAGCAGGATTTTTAGGAGGACTTGTTGCAGGGTTCTTAGCAGGATATACTATAATTTTATTGAGAAAATGGATTAAGCTTCCAAAGACTATGGAAGGTCTTATGCCAGTATTAGTATTGCCCTTATTATCCTCATTAATTGTAGGACTTCTAATGTTATATATAATAGGTAAACCAGCTGCAGCAATAAACAATGGATTATCTAATTGGTTAGAAAATCTTCAAGAAGGAAGTGCAATAGTATTAGGACTTGTAATTGGACTTATGATGGCCTTTGATATGGGTGGTCCAGTAAATAAAGCAGCTTATGCTTTTGGAGTAAGTACTATAGCGGCGGGTCAATCTTCATCAGTTATGGCAGCGGTAATGGCAGCAGGTATGGTACCACCATTAGGAATAGGTATTGCAACTTTAATTGCTAAGAATAAATTTACCAAAGAAGAAAGGGAAGCAGGAAAAGCATCATTGGTATTAGGAATATCCTTTATAACTGAAGGGGCTATTCCATTTGCAGCAGCAGATCCGTTAAGAGTTATACCATCGCTAATGGCAGGTTCAGCCATAACAGGTGCATTGACAATGTTATTTAAAGTTAAATTAGCTGTACCTCATGGTGGAATATTTGTACTGCCAATCCCAAATGCAGTTGAAGGACTTTTGCCATATATTATATCCATAGCAATAGGGTCAGTAGTTACAGCTTTCTTAGTAGCTACTCTCAAAAAACCTAAAGTAGAATAAATTTAAAAATCTGTGAGCCAGATATTTTGACTCACAGATTTTTTAGAATTAAATTAATAATTCACAGTTTTCCTGATCGTATTATAGAGATGAGTAGCCAAAAACCAACTATGCCAGCTCCTAAATATCCTATTAGTCCAAGGGCAGATATTCCATATATTTTAAATCCTACATTAGCATTTATAACTATAGAGGAACTAACTACTAATCCTGCTATTATCATACCAAATATTAGCCTATTAACCATTTTATTTAATTCATTTGCCGCTTCTTCAGATTTCTTAAAGTCTATTTGAGCTTTTAAATTGCCATTTGTAATTTGATCGATAAGCTCAACAATTTTTGAAGAAATAATTAAATTAGATCTTACCATTTTATAAATACTATATAAAGATTCTGTAAAGTCTATATTTTTAAGTTTTTCATTAGCCATATGATTTTTAACATAAGGAAGAGCTGTGTCCATAATATTTATTTCTGAATCTAGTTTAGCTATTAGTCCTTGAATAGTCATAAGGCCTTTTACTAATAAAGTAATATCCTTGGGCATATATATATTATTGTCTTTGCAGACTTTAAATACTTCTTCAATTATTTGAGGAAGATCAAGATCTTCCATTGATTCTTCAATATACTGCTCATATATTATTTCAATATCTTCATATAAATCTTTAATATCCACAGGGCCTTTTTTTTCTCCAATTTTCAAAACAGATTTAGTCATTAAATTAATATCTCTATTGGCTACACCTTCAAGAAATCCATTAAATTTTTTTCTAAGACCATCATTTAAATTTCCCATAAGGCCAAAATCTATATATCCAATTTTTCTATCATATATAAATATATTCCCAGGGTGAGGATCTGCATGAAAGAAACCATCTTCAAATACCTGTTTAAAATAATTGTAGGTTAATTTAGTAGAAATATCTTTTAAATCATAACCTTCAGCTTTTAATTTTTCAATATTATCAATTTTTATGCCCTTAATATAATCCATTACAATAATTTTCTCTGTACAGTAATCTTTATATACTTTGGGACATAGAATAAATTTTACATCTTTATTTTTTTCTCCAAAGTCTTCAGTATTCTCTGCTTCATTTATAAAATCTAGTTCCTTTATAGTTGCATTTGCCAATTCTTCTATTACTTCCTTAGCATCCATAGCACTACCAGTAGGAGTAAGGTTTATAAAGGGGGCTAGCCTTCTTAAAATATCAATGTCAGCCATCATTTTTTCTTTTGTTTTCGGTCTTTGAACTTTTACTACTACTTTTTCTCCAGTATCTAGTTCAGCATAATGGACCTGAGATAGTGATGCAGAGGCAATAGGTTTTTCTTCAAATAGGGAAAAACTTTCTTCTAAAGGCTTATCTAATTCATTTTCTATTACTTCTCTAATTATTTCAAATGTTTCAGATTTTACATCATCTTGTAGGCCTTTTAACTCTGAAATATACTCAGAAGGTAGAATATCTGACCTTGTAGAAAGGATTTGTCCAAATTTTATAAAAGTAGGGCCTAATTCTTCTAAAGTCATTCTAAATTGTTTAGGATTATTTATTCCGCCCTTTAATCCATGTTTTACAGAAACAGAAACTATTTCTTTCAATCTTTTTCTAGTATAATTTGTGTCCATGTTGTTTAAAAATACCTTGATTTAAAAATCAAGGTATTTTTTCCTCCCCTACTGATTATTTTTTTCTAAATTATCAATTCTAGTTTTAAGTTCATTAATGTCTTCTTTAGTAGGTAGATTTAATTGTTGGATAATATTTTTTAATGTTTCAGTGTCTATGTTAGATTTATTTTGATTGTTATTATTAGAATCAATAACTTTTTTAAGCTCTTCGTTTAGCTCCTTACCTTGATTTACAGTTAGCTCACCTTTTTGAACTAGAGTATTTACCATAGTACTAGCTTTTTCATAGGTATATGCCATACTACCTATTCCAGCCAATACTATGTTTTTTAAAGTATTGTCCATTTACACCCCTCCCATTCATAAAAAAGTTTATTAATTTAATAGTAGCATATTAATTTTCCTCGTCAATATTCTATGTAAGAATATCTAGAAGTAAACCTTTTATATCATCTAGTCTGTTTAAAATTCTAATCCTATTGTCTTCTATATTCAAAAAATCTTTAGTTAATTCATCTAGTTCAGTATCAACTTTTTTCACTAAAGAGTATACCCTATGTCTTCCCCTTCTATCTAAAGAATTTTCCTTATAAAATATATGGGAATTGTTTACTGAGACGTCTAGAAAATCTTTTACTAATTTTTTATATTCCACCAAGTCTTCTATAAAAAGTCTATCCTGAAGCTTTGTAGATTGATTTTCAATTTTAGAAAATAAAATTTTTAATTCATTTTTTATTTCCTCCTGTTTCAAGCTTTCTAATTTTTCTTTAAAATTAGTATGCCCTATTTTTTTATTTTGATTTTTCATTGGTTCTATTTTGGATAAATTATTTTGTCTATTTATAGAATTAATTTCAACCAAAGAGATCACTCTCCTTCTATATCTTATTATTATATATTATCGGCAATGAATTATAAATAAAAAGGATTTTAAAGAAAACTATGTATTTGACGATAAAATTAATAGAAAAATATAAAGGTGGTAAATATGAATTCAATAAAAAATATAAATAAAGAAAACCTTGTAGAAGCTTATGGTTTAAAGCCAAATTTATTCTATGATATTGAGGGAACTGTAGTAGAAAAAAGTGGCAAGGATATAAAAGTAGAGTCTCAAATAGAGGGAAAAATTATAAAATATACTTTAAAATTAAAAGAAGAAATAGAGGAAGACATTGGAGAAGAGACTTTAATAAAGAAAGAAAATATATTATCCTGTAAACACTCTTTAGAAAAGGATGTAAATGAAAATGAGATAAGAAAACTAGAAGATCTACTCAAGAATATAGGAATTAAAGTAACAAAAGAAAATTTGGAAATAGGAAAAATATTATTAAAACATAATATACCTGTGACTAAGGAAAATATAGAGTCTTTTTCTATATGTGAAAAATATTTAAATGAAATAATAGAAAAATTTGACTATGACTCTGCTATAAAACTTTTAAAAAAAGATATAAATATAGAAGAAGAATCACTTCAAAAGATTGTTGAATATATGAAAGAAATAGAAGTGGAAGATGAGTTTTCGTTATCTAAGTTATTAGGATTTAAAAGAGATTTAAGCTATGAAGAGGCAGAAAAAATTTCTGTACAGGTTTATGGGAGAAAAATGGGAAAGGATATTTATGATAGTATTATAGCTTTACATAGGGAAGGGATAGAAATAAATAAAGAAAATATTGAGAAAGTCAGAGAAATAGTCTATAAACTTCATGATTTGAAAGATACAGAAGACAAAACTTTGGTCAAAGTAATGAAGAAAGATTTAACTCCAAATATAGAAAATATATATAAGACTAAATACTCTTATAGCATTAAAGAATCAGAAGAAAATTTAGCAGTAAATAAATATGATGATTTTATTGTACAAGCTAAAGCTACAGATAGTGATATATTAAAATATCTTGAAAAATTAGGTTTAGAGCCATCAAAGGAAAATTTAAATTTAGTAGAACAATTTATTGTGAACAATTTAGAAATAACTGTTGATAATATAGAGGAAATAAAATATATGAAGTAT
Organism: Anaerosalibacter massiliensis; assembly: GCF_024623155.1. Lineage (NCBI taxonomy): Bacteria > Bacillati > Bacillota > Tissierellia > Tissierellales > Sporanaerobacteraceae > Anaerosalibacter > Anaerosalibacter massiliensis. The sequence continues at coordinate 85,836 of NZ_JANJZL010000005.1, read as the reverse complement.
GCTTTAAAAGAGCTTCAACAATTACTTGATGAAGAAAGTATATCAAAATTTTTAAGTAAAGGTATAAATCCACTGGAAGAAGATATAAGAGAGCTTTCTAATATAATAAAAGAAGATGAAATAGATAGGAACCCTAAAAATACAGGTATAGACAGTGAAAAAGTAGAAAAGATATCTGAAGAAATTAAGTCTTTAGGAAAAGTAAAAGATGAAGATCTAATATATTTAATTAAAAAAGGTGAAGATTTTAAAATTAAAAATTTAAAGGAAGTGTCTTTTTCACAAAATATTTCTCGAGAAGAAAGCAATAAACTTGTGGATAAAGTACTGAAAATATCAAATATTATCCACAGTTTAGAAGGACTAACATCAGATACTATTTCCTTTACTGTAAAGAGATTTTCTACTGTTAATTTAAATAATTTGTATGAAAGTGAAATGATTTTAAAAGAAAATAGCAATATAAAGGTAGTACCCGTAGAGAGAACCACAGAGAATATAATTAGAGAAGAATATTTGAAAGCTAAAGAAAGTTTATCTCTAAATATAGTTAAAAATAGTATAAAAGAAGGATTAGAAATAGAATATATGCCTTTAGATGATTTAAATAATTATATAGAGAAGACAAACAAATATAGACAAGGAGAAAATATTTTAAAAAAGATAAACTCATTAAAGGGGAAAGAATATGATTTAATACCTATAGCTATGAAAAATGGTTTAGACATTTCTTTGAAAGAATTAGGAAGAATAAATTCATTTCAAAAAAATAAAGCTGGATTAGGAAAAGCAATAGATTATTTAATAAAAGAAGATAGATATATGAAAAATTCAGAGTTAAAACAAGTAATAGAGAGTATAGAAGAAAAGTCAAAACAATTATCTAATAGTGTAAAAAATGGGGAAGGAAAAATTAAAAAAGAATATAAAGAATTAATAAAAGATATTGAGGAGTTATCTAATTCCTTTGATTTCAAAGAGGATCAAAGGCAGAAAGAAAGATTTAAGTATATTAAAGAAGTACTAGATATACAAAAATCTCTTTCAAAGGATGATTTAATTTTAGAGTTTCCCATAGCTATGGAAGAAGGATTTGAAAATTTACAAATCATAATTCCTAATTTAAACAAGGGAATAAATAAAGATGATATGAGATTTCTTTTAAATGTAAATTCCAATAATATAGGAAATATAAAATTTAATTTAAAAGTGGAGAGAAAGGATATTTCAGTAGAATTTATAACAAGTGAGGAAAACATACCTATGTTGTTGGAAAATGCTTATATTTTTGAAGAAGGTCTTAAAAATATAGGATATAATCTAAAAAGTTTTTCTTATGAAAACGAAAAAATAAATAAAGAATATTCCCTTAAGGCTGTAGATAGGAGGATATGAAAGTGAAACTTAGATTAGTTCCTAGGAGTCAAATAAAAAGGGCTTATGAAAGAGATTATAATGAAAATAAATTAGATATAAAAGAAAGTACAGAAGCTAGTAGTATAGACAAAGTCCCAGAAGAACTTCTTTTAATATTATCAGAGACTTTGAATTTTATAGAGAAAGTAGATAAAGGAGAGGAATAAAATGAGAATAAATAATAATATACCAGCATTAAATACTCATAGAATATTTAATGGAAATACAAATGAGATGCAAAAATCATTAGAAAGATTATCATCAGGAAAAAGAATCAATAGAGCTGCTGACGATGCAGCAGGAATGGCTATATCTCAAAAAATGCAAGCTCAAGTAAGAGGACTTAGACAAGCAAGTAGAAATTCATTAGATGGTGTATCTCTTATACAAACAGCAGAAGGAGCATTGAATGAAGTTCATGCTATGCTTCAAAGAATGAGAGAGCTTTCTGTACAAGGTGCAAATGGAACTTATGCAGAAGATGATTTAAAAGCTATTGGAGATGAAATATTGCAATTAACAGATCAAATAGAACAAATAGCTAATGATACAGAATTCAATGGAAAAAAATTATTAAATGGAAAAGAGAAAATTAAATTGCAAGTAGGTGCAGATGAAGGACAAATTATAGAAATAGATATGAAAGATATAAATTCAACAATTTCTGGATTAGGAATTAATGATTTTAAAGAAGAAATAGAGGAAGCAATAAAAGCTACAGAAGAGGAGAAAAAATTAGATAGTGAAAAAATTGGAAAGGGCATAGAAGTATTTAATAAGGCTGTAGATAAAGTAGCAGAAATGCGTTCTAAACTTGGAGCTTATCAAAACCGACTAGAACATACTATGAAAAATATTGATAATACAGCTGAAAATTTAACAGCTTCCATGTCAAGAATAGAAGATGCAGATATGGCTCTTGAAATGTCTGAATTTACAAGATTAAATATACTTCAACAAGCTGGAATAGCTATGCTTGCTCAAGCAAATCAACTACCACAAGGAGTACTGCAATTACTTAGATAATAGGAGATGAAAGAATGTTAAATAAAGAAGAAATAGAGAAAAGAATATCATCTACTAATGAAGCAGGACTAGTATCTATACTTTATGAAGCAATGATAGATAATTTTAAAGATAGTATAGATGTTATAGATAAAAATGATTGGAATAAATTAAATTATATAAATAATAATTCAAGAGATATATTGGCAGAACTTCTTTTTACATTGAGGGGAGATTCAAATATATCAAATAATTTAAAAGAAATATACATCTATACAAATAAGATTATAACTATAGGAGAAAATAAAAAAGATAAATCCTATTTTGAAACAGCTATTAAAATAATTCAGCCATTGAAAGAAGGATTCGACCAAATAGAAAAAAATATAGACCCTAAGGTAGTTACTGGACTTACTTATGGAAGATCAAGTCTTGATGATTATCAATTGAAGAGAAATAAAGATTTTCAAGGATAAAAATAAAAACTGTCTTAAATTTAAGACAGTTTTTTCTTCTCATATGTAAGCCGTGCACCTAGTTTAGACTTATTATCCTAGACGTTACCTAAACAGTTAACTCGGATCAGGCACTCCCACGGCACATGAAAGTGTTCACTTACCGCTGCTTCCTCCCGGACCTGACGGAGTTCATGAATTTCCATTGCGTAGGACCCAATCGTCAACATCACTTATTTAGGGCAGACTCCAAAATAAATAAGCCGGAGCTAGGAATTCAATCCTGCTATAGCGGATTGCAGGTTACAGGGCACCGCTACCTCCCCATCTAGCACGGCAAAAATTTTGATGGCGGAGAGAGTGGGATTTGAACCCACGAGACGCGTTAACGTCTACTCGCTTTCCAGGCGGGCACCTTCAGCCACTCGGTCACCTCTCCAAATTATTTAAATTTTAAATTATACATTACAGATTTATATTATACAAGAAAATTCAATGTATGTCAAATACATATTTTAAAAGTTTGTGATTAAGGTATGTATTTGACAAGACTTATTTGGTATAATATATTTATTAATGACAATAAAGGTGGATAAAAATATGTATCAAGCACTCTATAGGCGATTTCGTCCTAAAAATTTTGATGAAGTACTAGGACAAAATCATATAACTACTACTTTAAAAAATCAAATATTAAGAGATAATATTGGTCATGCGTATCTTTTTTCAGGAACTAGAGGAACTGGAAAGACTTCTGTAGCTAAAATTTTTGCAAGAGCTGTGAATTGTATTGATTCACAAGATGGAAACCCTTGTAACAATTGTGAAGTATGTAAGGGTATTCTTCATGAAAGTATAATGGATGTTATAGAAATGGATGCAGCTAGCAATAATAAGGTAGATGATGTAAGGGAATTAAGAGAAAAGGTAAAATATCCTCCATCTAGAGCAAGATATAAGGTATATATAATAGATGAGGTTCATATGCTTTCAACATCAGCTTTTAATGCTCTTCTAAAAACATTAGAAGAACCCCCTAAACATTTAATATTTATACTTGCTACTACCGAATCCGAAAAACTTCCTCAAACTATCCTTTCAAGATGCCAAAGGTTTGATTTTAAAAGAATAACTACAGAGGATATAATTAAAAATTTGAATAATATATGTAATGAAATAGATTTTAAGGCAGAAGAAAGTGCATTGAAACTTATTGCAAGAAATTCTGATGGGGCCATGAGAGATGCTTTAAGTCTACTTGATCAATGTGTATCTTTTAGAGAAGGAGTTCTAAGCTATGAAGATGTTTTAGATATATTAGGTATAGCTAATAATGATTTAATATTTAGCCTAGTAGATAATATAGAGGACAAAAATTTAGAGGAATCATTAAATATATTAGATAATATTATACAAAATGGAAAAGATATTAACCAATTTATAAAAGACTTGGTATATCATTTTAGAAATTTGATGATAGCAAAGACTTCTAAAGACTCATCAGATATAATAGACTTAGAAATGGAAACAGTAAAAAGATATGAAAATCAGGCTAAATCCTTATGCTTGGATTTTATTTTAAAGTCTATTCAAATATTAAATGAAGGAGAAAACCAAGCTAAATGGTCTAGCCAACCTAGAATTATTCTTGAGATGATGATTGTAAAGCTCATATCTTTAACTGATGAGTACAGTTTAGAAGAGAGATTAGACAGATTAGAAGAAATGATACAAAATGGAAATGTGAATGTAGAAGAAAAAAATAGGGAAATTCAGAAAAAAACAGTAGAAAGGCCTTATGAATATAAGGAACAAAAAATAGAAAAGTCTAAAATAAAGAAAGAAGAAAAAAAAGAAGAAGTAGTAGAAATAGTAGATGATGGAAAAGATATAAGTTTTAATGAAATAAAGGATAAATGGCCAAATATTTTGAAGGAAATAAAAAGCAAAAGAGTTTCTACCCAAGCTTTATTAAAAGAAGGAGAACCATTATCCTATGAAAATAAAATGCTAACTATAGGATATGGAGATGGTTTTGGCTTTCATAAACAAGCTTTAGAGAAAGATCATAACAGAGAATTTATTGAGAAAACTATTTCAAGCTTTTTCAATAAAAATATAAGGGTTAAATTTGTTATGACAAATAGTATAGAAAAAAAAGAGGTAAAAAAAAACAATGAAATTGAAAAAATGACTCAAGAAGTGGTAGACTTTTTTGGAAAGGACTTAGTCCGAATAAAAAAATAATTATAATTAAGGAGGAAAATTTTATGGCTAGAGGTGGATTCCCAGGAATGGGTAATATGGGTGGCATGATGAAACAAGTTCAAAAAATGCAAAAAGAAATGGCGACACTTCAAGAAAAACTAGAGGAGAAAGAAATAGAAGCTAGTGCAGGTGGTGGTGCAGTAACTGCAATAGCTAATGGAAAGAAAGAAGTAGTTTCTATTACTATAGATAAAGATGTAGTAGATCCTGATGATGTAGAAATGTTACAAGATTTAGTATTAGCAGCTGTAAATGAAGCATTGAGAAATGCGGAAGAGTATGTTTCAAAAGAAATGCAAAAGATTACTGGAGGAATGAATATTCCAGGTCTTTTCTAGGAGGAAATAAGATATGGAATACTATGCATTACCTATAGCCAATTTAATAGATGAATTATCTAAACTTCCAGGAGTAGGTAAGAAAACAGCTCAAAGATTAGCCTTTTATATTCTTGAAATGGAAAATGTGGAAGCAGAAAAATTAGCTCATTCAATTGTTAGTGCAAAATCTAAAATAAAGTATTGTAGTGTGTGTTGCAATCTAACAGATGAAGACCCTTGTCATCTCTGTAGAAATACAAAAAGAGATAGTTCTACAATATGTGTAGTTCAAGGGCCTAAAGATGTGGTAGCTATGGAGAAAACTAGAGAATATAATGGGATGTATCATGTTCTCCATGGGGCTATATCTCCTATGGATGACATAGGACCAGATGATATAAGAATAAAAGAGCTTTTAAAAAGACTTCAAAATGAAGAAGTAGAAGAAGTGATTTTAGCAACAAATCCTACAGTAGAAGGAGAAGCAACAGCAATGTATATTTCAAAACTTCTAAAACCAATGGGAATAAAAACAACTAGAATTGCCCATGGAATACCTGTAGGAGGAGATTTAGAATACTATGATGAAGTAACTCTTTCAAAAGCTTTAGAAGGTAGAAGAGAGTTGTAAAGCTTTAGGTAAACTTGTATGACAGATAGAGAAATATTAGAATCTATATTGACTGAGATAGTGTCGATAAAAAAAGAGATGGCATCAATGAAAGATGAAGTAAAGTAGATTAAATAACAACAAAAAGAAGATTATTCTATATCGAAAGTATTGATGCATAACCCAGAAGTAAACAAAGCAGAACATGATAAGATGTTTAATGATACAGCCTATATGCAGGGATATTTTAAAAATATAGATGAAAATCTTGAGGCAGTAAAAGATATAGTAGGAAAACATGAAGTGGATATTAAAGTATTAAAAAATAGGCCAGTATAATGATATAATTTACTAGAAACCATAGTCCTAAGATAAGAGAAAATACCTTGGAACTATGGTTTTTATTCTATATAATGAAATTAAAATTATGTTATAATATATGCAATATTATACAATATATCTTGAAATTTTATAAATATATAGGGAAAGAAAGGGATGAGGGTAATGGCTATAAATAAAAAAACTTTATCGGAAGAAGATATAAAAATGAAATACATTACCCCTGCTATAGAAAAAGCAGGATGGGATATAAAAACTCAGGTAAGGGCTGAATATAGCTTTACAGATGGCAGGATTATAGTTAGAAAAAACCTTGTAGCCAGAGGCAAAAGGAAAAGAGCAGATTATATTTTAAGCTATAAACCTAATATCCCCCTTGCTATAATAGAAGCCAAAGACAATAAAAAGTCTATGGGAGCTGGAATGCAACAAGGACTTGAATATGGTGATATTTTAGATATACCATTTATATATAGTTCCAATGGAGATGGATTTATAGAGCATGACAATTTTACAGGAAAAGAAAAAGAATTAAGATTAGATGAATTTCCAAGTCCATCTGAACTTTGGGAAAGATACAAAAATGGAAAAGGGATACAATCTCATGAAGAAAAGATTGTTTCTGAAGACTATTTCTTTGATATGAGCGGTAAAACTCCAAGATATTATCAAAGAGTAGCTATCAATAGAACCATAGAAGCTATAGCAAAAGGACAGGATAGAATACTGCTTGTTATGGCTACAGGAACGGGGAAGACTTATACAGCCTTTCAAATCATATATAGACTATGGAAGTCAAAGACTAAAAAAAGAATACTGTTTCTTGCAGATAGAAATATATTAGTCGATCAAACTATGGCAAATGATTTCAAACATTTTGGCGACAAGATGATAAAGGTAAATAGACAAAATATAGACAAAGCCCATGAAATATACTTGGCACTATATCAAAGCATGACTGGAAGCGAAGATTGGCAAAATATATATAAAGAATTTAGTCAGGATTTTTTTGACTTAATAATAGTAGATGAGTGTCATAGGGGGTCTGCCAAAGATAATTCGGCATGGAGAGAAGTTCTTGAGTATTTCAGCAGTGCCACTCAAATAGGGCTCACTGCGACTCCCAAAGAAACAAAAGACATCTCCACATCTAACTACTTTGGAGAGCCAATATATACTTATTCTCTGAAACAAGGTATAGAAGATGGTTTTTTAGCCCCATATAAGGTAGTTAGAGTATCTTTAGATAAAGATTTAGAAGGCTATAGACCTATAAAAGGTAAGTTAGATAAGTATGGAAACTTAATAGAAGACAGAATATATAATATATCTGATTTTGATAGAAATTTAATCCTTGAAAAAAGAACTGAAATAATAGCAAAAAAAATCACAGAGTTTTTAAAGAAAACCAATCGATTTGATAAGACTATTGTATTTTGTGTAGACATAGACCATGCAGAAAGAATGCGACAAGCCCTTATCAATGAAAATTCTGATTTAATTAAAGAAAACAATAAATATATTATGAGAATTACAGGGGACAATGACGAAGGAAAAGCTCAACTTGATAACTTTATAGACCCTGCTAGTAAATATCCTACTATAGTAACTACATCTAAGCTAATGACAACAGGAGTAGATGCTCAAACTTGTAAGCTTATAGTTCTTGATAGTAATATTAATAGTATGACAGAGTTTAAGCAAATTATAGGTAGGGGAACAAGGATTAAAGAAGAATATGGTAAACAGTTCTTTACTATAATGGACTTTAGGGGAGTAACCAGACTCTTTGCAGACCCAGAATTTGATGGTGACCCTGTAGTCATATATGAACCAGAAGAAGGAGAGACAATAGTTCCACCAGACATAGATGAAGAGACTGAGGATTTTGGAAATGGCTTTAGTGGAACTTCAGGAGACTTTGATTTTGAAGATGAGGAAGAAGGTCAAAGGGTTAAATATGTAATAGATGATGTAGATGTTATGGTTGTAAATGAGAGAGTTGAATATTATGATAAAGATGGTAAACTTGTTACCGAATCCTTAAAAGACTATACAAGAAAAAATATTAGAAAAGAGTATGCCAATTTAAATGAATTTATAAATAGATGGAATAGTGAAGAGAAAAAAACTGCTATTCTTGAAGAGTTAAAGGAAAGAGGAATATTTTTAGACGCTATAAAAGAAGAAGTGGGAAGGGACTTAGATGATTTTGATTTAATCCTTCATTTAGCCTTTGATCAAAAACCACTTACAAGAAAAGAAAGAGCAGAAAATGTGAAAAAGAGAAATTATTTTGGCAAGTATTCAGATATAGCAAAAGAAGTATTAGAAGCCCTTTTAGATAAATATATGAATGAAGGAATATCAGAGCTGGAAAGTATAGAAATCCTAAAATTGGACCCATTTACTAAAATAGGGACACCGACAAAAATTATTAAATCCTTTGGAGGTAGAGATAAATATATTAAAACAGTAAAAGAATTGGAAAAAGAAATATACGCATAGATGCTCCTATATAAGGAGCATTTTACTTGAACAGAAAGGGGACAAAAAATATGACAATTACATCACTAATTAAATCAATTCAAGACATAATGAGACAAGATGCAGGAGTAGATGGAGATGCTCAAAGAATATCCCAACTTGTATGGATGTTGTTTTTAAAAGTTTATGATGTTAAAGAAGCTGAGTGGGAATTATTTGAAGAAAGTTATAAGTCTATCATCCCAGAAGATTTAAGATGGAGAAACTGGGCAGAAGATGAAGAAGGGATTACAGGAGATGAATTATTAGAATTTGTAAACCAAAGATTATTTAAAGAATTGAAAGATTTAACGGTAGATGAAACAATGGATAAAAGGGGACTTATTGTTAAATCCGTATTTGAAGACAGCTACAACTATATGAAATCAGGTACTCTTCTTCGTCAGCTTATAAACAAATTAAATGAGATAGATTTTGATGAATACGAAGATAGACATGCCTTTAATGATATTTATGAAAATATTTTAAAAGACTTACAAAGTGCTGGTAACGCGGGGGAATACTACACCCCAAGAGTTTTAACTGATTTTATAATAGAAATTTTAAATCCACAAATAGGAGAACAAATAGCAGATTTTGCCTGTGGTACAGGAGGTTTTTTAGTTTCATCACTAAATCATTTAGAAAAACAAATAAAAACAGTAGAAGATAGAAAGATGATTCAATCATCTTTATTTGGTATAGAAAAAAAGCCACTTCCTCATTTATTATGTATGACAAACTTATTATTACATGATTTAGATACTCCAAATATTTTAAGGGACAATTCCCTTGGGACCAATGTAAGGGATTATACAGAGAAGGACAAATATGATGTAATAGCTATGAATCCACCTTTTGGAGGAGTAGAAGAAGTAGGTATTCAAATTAATTTTCCAACAGAATTTAGAACATCAGAAACAGCAGATCTATTTATGGCACTTATTATGTATAGATTAAAAGAAAATGGAAGAGTAGGTGTTGTACTTCCTGATGGATTTCTATTTGGAGATGACAATTCAAAAATAGCTATAAAGGAAAAGTTACTTAGTGAATTTAATCTACATACTATCGTGAGAGTACCAAATGGAGTATTTGCACCATATACCTCTATTGCTACAAATGTATTATTCTTTGACAAAACAAAGCCTACAGAAAAAATAGATTATTACCAAGTACCATTACCAGAAGGTATTAAAAATGGATTTACTAAAACAAGACCCTTTAGACCAGAACATTTAAAAGGAGTAAAAGACTGGTGGAACAATAGGGATAAAGAAGATAAAAATGCTTATTCAGTAACTATAGAAGAAATAGAGAAAGCAAAATATAACTTAGATTTCAAAAATCCTAACAATGGAAAAGAAGAAAAAGAATATAGCTTAAATGAGCTATTAACTATAATGGATACAAAATCAAAGAATATCAATAAATTAATAGGAGAACTTTCAAAAGTATTGGAAGGAGTTGAAGAATAAAATGAATATACAAGGACTAAAAGATAAAATTCTTCAACTGGCAATACAGGGGAAGTTGGTAAACCAAGACCCAAATGACGAACCAGCGTCTGTACTATTGGAAAAGATTAAGGAAGAAAGAGATAGGTTAGTAAAGGAAAAGAAAATAAAGAAACAAAGACTATTACCAGAGATTACAGAGGAAGAAAAGCCTTTTGAGATACCGGAAGAATGGAAATGGGTTAGGTTAGGGGAGGTTGCTTTAATAAATATGGGGCAATCTCCAAAAGGAGACACTGTTAATGATAAAGAAGGAATGGAGTTTCATCAAGGGAAGGTCTATTTTGGAGACATATATCTAAATAAAAGTGATAAATATACAACTAGTCCCAAGAAAATTGCTCAACCAGATGATATTATATTGTCGGTTAGAGCACCTGTAGGAACTATAAATATAACAGATAGGGAAGTTTGTATTGGCAGGGGATTATGTGCTATTTCGAGTTTAGGAGACATAACTAAAGGTTATTATTTTTATGCTATTTCAGCTTTTGAAGAATATTTAATTAAAAAGGCAACAGGTACAACATTTTTAGCTATAACAGCATCAACAGTCAATGAAATGATAATTCCCCTCCCTCCTCTTGCAGAGCAAAAACGCATAGTAGAAAAAGTAGACCAATTATTTGCTTTAATAGATGGGCTTGATTCTAATAAAGAAGATTTACTTGAAGTTATTAATCTAACACGAAACCAAGTATTGCAGGAAGCTATACAAGGAAAATTAGTAGAACAAAATCCAGAAGACGAACCAGCATCTGTGCTTTTAGAAAAGATTAAGAAGGAAAAGGAAAGGTTAGTAAGGTCAAAGAAAATAAGAAAAGAAAAATCATTGCTAGAGGTTACAGAAGAAGAAAAGCCTTATGAGATACCTAAAGGATGGGAATGGGTAAGGTTGGGTGAGGTGTCAAATAATTATGATAGCAAAAGAAAACCTATTTCTGTAAAAAATAGAGATAATTTAAGAAAAATATATGACTACTATGGAGCAACAGGAGCTATAGATAAGGTAGACGATTTTATTTTTGACGGACTTTATTTGTTAATAGGTGAAGATGGTGGAAACTTTTTTAATAATAAAGATGTTGCTTTCATAGTTGAAGGAAAGTTTTGGGCTAATAATCATGTTCACGTATTAGATTTTTTCAATGAAACATTAACTAGGCATATTAAAAACACCTTAAATAGTATAGATTTTGAAGATAGAGAATTGATTACAGGAATAGCTGTTCCAAAATTAAATCAGACAAACTTAAATAATATCTTAATTCCCCTCCCTCCTCTTGCAGAACAAAAACGCATAGTAGAAAAAGTAGACACTATAATGAATATGTTAGATGAACTTGAAAATGAGCTAACTACTAAGATATAGAAGATAAAAAGTATTTTTAAAAAATAAGCTAATATAATAGTCTAATCCACTAGAAACCATAGGGATAGGGGTAGGAATGATTACCTTAGAACTATGGTTTTTATTCTATATATTGAAATAAAAGTATGGTAAAGATTGCCTTAAATAATGATAAATAGTAAAATAAGAAAGAGAGGCTTATAGGTAAAAAATAATAAATCTATTAATTGGGTAGGTGAAAATTATGAGAAGAAAAGATAGAGAAATGACTAGAGAATTTGGTATAGAAGTCATAGATAAGTCAAGATATGGCATTATATCTATGATAGGTGAAGATAATGAACCCTATGGCATACCTCTTTCCATTGTAAGAGATGGAGATAATTTATATTTCCATTCAGCAATGGGTGGAAGAAAGGTTAAAATATTTGAGAAAAATCCTAAAGTTAGTGTAGCATTTGTAGGGGAGACAAAAATTCCAGAAAACTATACTAAAGAGGAATTAGATGAAATTATAAAGGATGAATCGAAGGCAGTATTACTTATTAGCAAGGTATTTACAACTGAATATGAATCGGCTGTTGTTATAGGTAAGGTAAAATTAGTAGAAGATGAAGAAGAAAAAATTAAAGCTATGAAACTTATATGTGAGAAATACACTCCGACAAAGATGGACTACTTTGACATGGCAATTAAGGCAGGATTAAAAAGGACCAATGTATATAGAATAGAGATAGAAGAAATCAAAGCTAAGAGAAAAAGGTATGATATAAATGGTGAAGAAATGAAATGGGGTAGAATGGAGTAAAAGGAGATATATTAGATGAAAGGAGCTATAAGTTTGGAATTTCGAAAAGCTTTTGAATCAGATGCTAATAGTATAATGAGTATTATCAATCAGGCACAAGGCTATTTTAAGAAACAAGGAATTGATCAGTGGCAAGACAATTATCCTAATTATGAAACAGTCTATAATGATATTGCTAACAATTATGGATATGTATTGTTAAAGGATAACACTATAATCGGGACTGTAGCAGTTTCTTTTGATGGAGAAAAAACTTATGAATATATTTATGACGGTAAATGGCTTAGCGATGGTGAGTATGCAGTTATTCACAGAATGGCTATCGATTCAAAATATAAAAGAGCAGGATTAGCAAGTTTAATTATAGAAAATGTAGAAAAAATTTGTTTGGAAAAGGATGTGTATAGTATTAGAATAGATACACATAAAGAAAACTTAGCTATGCAGAAACTGCTTAAGAAAAATGGGTTTAAATATTGTGGAATAATTTATTTAGAAGATGGAAGTGAAAGAATAGCTTTTGAAAAAAACTTATAGATGTATGGCATAAAGATATTTTATTATAAAAAAGAGTAAAGGAGAAATTGTTATGAGAAGTGAAAAGGAAAAGATGCTAGCAGGGGATTTTTACAATGCTGATGATGAAGAATTAGTGAAAGAAAGAGAGTATGCAAGAAATCTAACTTTTGAGTTTAATAATACAAGACCGAGTGAAAAGAGAAAAAAAGAAGAAATATTAAGAAAGTTAATTATTGCAAAAGGCTCTTTTTATATTGAAGCACCTTTTTATTGCGACTATGGATATAATATTGAAATTGGAGAAAACTTTTATGCTAATTTTGGGTGTGTCATATTGGATGTTAATAAAGTCCAGATTGGAAACAATGTACTTTTAGCACCTAATGTTCAAATATATACAGCTACTCATCCAATTGATCCTGAAGAAAGAATAGCTGGTAAAGAATTTGCCGAACCAATAGTCATAGGAAATAATGTTTGGATCGGCGGTGGGACAATAATATGCCCAGGAGTAAAAATAGGGGATAATGTAACTATTGGTGCAGGAAGTGTTGTAACTAAAGATATACCTAACAATGTAGTTGCCGTAGGTAATCCTTGTAGAGTAATTAGAAAGATTTAAAGGAAGTGAATAGTAAAAATATGGAATGGATACTTAACTTATTTAAAAATTCCATTGAAAATGAAAGTGAAATTGTGCAATATTCTATCAATTAAGATGTAAAGTAGAAGGGATATGAAGTAATGAATTTGCAGAATATGAATTTATCAGGAGAATTGTTTTCCAAAGCTCAAAATGCTATAAGTATTGATTTAGAACAAGATATATATCCCTATAACGATATGGAAAGATATTTAAGAAATATTTTTATAAGGAGTAAATTTATATTTTCCGATGTTATAAAAGAAAATGAAAATATGCTTTTGGTAGTAAATATAAGGAAAGGTGTGGATGAAGATTGTTCAATATGGCAAAGAGTGAACTATTTCAATAAATTTATAAGAAATAAGAACATTATAAAAAATGCTATATTAATTAAATTAGAAGATCCATTATATGATTATGATATTGAAGATGGCATAGAAACTTATAGATTGATAATAAAATGTAAAATCAATGATTTAAAAATAAACAAAATATTAAAAGCAATAGGAAATCAAGATTTTTGCATAGAACCTTCAATCAATGAAGAGTGTTTTTTCATAAATACCGAGAGAAATCTTACTTTCTATATGTATGATGATAGGGGAGTAGATATAGTAGGTAGTAATTTTAGAGATATTAAGGAATTATACGATAAATATTATAATTGGGTTATAGAGTATATTTTTAATGGAGAGTTTAAAGGGTTAGGACAGGATAAAAAGGATGGTTGAAGCTGCAATAAGACATGGTGCAAATGAATATACTATTCTCAAATGGAATGCAACCATTGAAGCAAAAGACTATTTTGAGCAGAAAATGAAGGAAACCTTGAAAATGAGCTTGTTGAGGGTAATGGAAATATTGTTCAAAAGTATTGGATTGAAATTTAGATAGATGAAAGTATTGAAGAATTTGAAAGTGAGTTGATTATTTTGGACTATAGATTACTTGAAAGATCAGAACTTATATTATTAGGTGAGATTGATAGGAAAGAAACTGTAAATGAAGTTTATTATTTTAAAGATAATAAGCTTAAAATAGTAGACGAATTCTATGATATTAAAGGCTGGAATTTAAAAGAACTTCATGATTATGTTAATAGATTGCAAGATATATATGATAGAAATGGAACTATATATGGAGCATTTCACAATAGAACAATTGTAGGTTTAGGAGCTTTGGAAAGTAAATTTATTGGTAGAAATAATGACCAAATTAAATTGGATATGCTTTATATAAGTAATAATTATCGTAAAAAGGGTATAGGCAAAAATTTAGTGAATTTATTATCTAAAAAAGCAAAAGAATTAGGAGCTAAAAGTTTATATATATCAGCCACACCATTTAAAAACACAGTAGATTTTTATTTTGCTATAGGTGCAAAAGTAACAAGTGAAATAAATAAAGATTTGTATGAATTAGAGCCTTATGATATACATATGGTTTTGAAATTATAGTAAATATCTTATAAAAATAAAAATACATACTGGATTATAATAGAATATACACCTAATTATCTTCCTAAAGAAAGATAGAGTGGTGACCCACAAGTATTAGAAGCGTTGTTTCACTCTCATATTAAAATGTGGAATAAAAAACTACCAATTAGCAATCATTATATGCCAAAATGAGATAATGAATTAACGGAGGTAGTAAAGGTTATGGTAAAGAAGCCGTAGAATTTATGCTTGATTACTATTTTTATGAATTTGGTGGAGAAGTAATGCTAGAGAAGTAATAAATAATAACAGAGAAAGGACATTACTTAAATTTAGATTTGAAATAGTAGGTAAATCTGAAGGTATTACTCAATTCAAGACGACAAAAGAAAGTTATATAAAGTTGATGAAAAGGTAAAAAAGGCAGGGAGTTGAGACCAATGGTGAAATATATTCTAACAATATTAACTGAAGATTATGCTAAGGAAATTTGTAATTGGAGATATAATGGATATTACTCGGTTTATAATTTTTCTGATTGGGATACTGTAGTTAAAAAAGGTTGGGGTTTAGCCATAAAAGATAAAAGAGAAAGAGAATTTTTGGCAATATTATTAAATAATGAACTGATTGCTTATGGAAGAATAACAAAACCTGAAGATAGGGTATTTATTGGTATTGGATTAAAACCATCTTATTGTGGAAAAGGTCATGGAAAAAGTATTATGAAATTATTAATTAAAGAGTGCAAAAGAAGATTTCCTGATATTCCAATAGCTCTTGAGGTAAGAAGTTTTAATAAAAGAGCTATTAATTGTTATAAAACTGTTGGTTTTAAAATTAAAAATAAATATATAAAGAAAACTTTTAATGGTGAGAATGAATTTTATTACATGGAGTATTTGTAAGATATTATATCAGACTATTATTCAATGAACTAGATATATAACATGTTGTATAGAGTAGCTTAATTGTTGTTATATAGTGATATCAAACTTTTTACTTATCTTGATGTTTTGGTGTTAAAAATATATTCATATTATATTCATATAAGGTTGTTGAATATTTTATCTAAAATGAACATATTTTTTCATACTTTCTATTTTTATTTATAGTATAACTTTAATTAGTATAAAAGAGTGGTTATTCCACTCTTTTTTATTAAATCCAGCCATATTTTTCTAACATTTCCTCTATTGTAGTGTCACCAATAAATTTCTCTACCTTTTTCTTAGCTATAAATGAAAGAGGAATTTTTGGTTTACGACCATCTAGAAGTTTGAT
Organism: Anaerosalibacter massiliensis; assembly: GCF_024623155.1. Taxonomy (NCBI): domain Bacteria; kingdom Bacillati; phylum Bacillota; class Tissierellia; order Tissierellales; family Sporanaerobacteraceae; genus Anaerosalibacter; species Anaerosalibacter massiliensis. Next base: position 69,333 of record NZ_JANJZL010000005.1, on the reverse strand, counting down.
AGTGCTATCTAGTAAAACTCTTATATCATATTGAGAAGCAAATACTTCTGGTACCCCCCTGTCTATATTAAGAAGAGTATAAACTGCTATCATTGCAGTTCTAACGGAGTATTCTGTTGTAAATACAGTTCCTCTTTCTGTTTCTGCAAATTGCCCTATAAAAGCTGCATTTATACAGCCTTTAGGTACAACTTCAGGACGGTCACCCATAGCTCTTGGCATAAACTGTGATGTTATATATGGCATCATTACAGGAATAGCATTTGTAGTTTTTGATAATTCTTCTATTTGTTCTTCAGGTACACCTAGATGATATAGCCATTCTTGTACTATCTCTCTACCTGTACAGTCTCTCATAGCCTTTTTAATGTAATTACCAGGTCTATCTGTAAATAAAGAATAAATCCAGACAACTATTTGGTCTTTAGGTTGTTCTTTAAAATGTGGTTGCCTATTTACAGTATAGCTCATAAGCCAGTTTGAGTCTTTAATTGTAACTATACCCCCTGTGACGACACGTCCACTATAAGGATCTCTTTTAGAAATCTTTCTTATATACTCAGGAATTTGATTGTCAAGACAGGTTACTGTTGCAGATTCCCAATTGGAAAGTTCTGTATTTGAACAAAATACATCTGGATTGCCAAATGCAGGATCTTGTTGAGCAATATTTTTCCACAACTTCCAGCATCCTCTTATGGACGAGTCCATTTCTGCAGGTTTATCATTATCACCATAATTAGAATTCTCAGTCATGGAGCCGTTAGTAATAAATACAAGGTCATCTTCAGTCAGATGAATTGTCTCTTCTTTGCCATCTCTCTTTAGTAGAAGTTCCCTAGCAACTTTTTTATCTCCCGTAATATCAAACTTTACATTCTCCACTATTACATTATATTGGAAGTCTACACCATAATCTTCTAAATACCTAGTTAAAGGCAAAATCAATGATTCATATTGATTATATTTTGTGAATTTTAAGGCTTTAAAGTCAGGTAGACCTTGGATATGATGAATGAATCTTTGTAAATAAAGCTTCATTTCCAGAGCACTATGCCACTCTTCAAAGGCAAACATTGTTCTCCAATATAGCCAGAAGTTGCTGCTAAAAAAATCATCTGAAAACACGTCATTTATTTTTATGTCATTTAAATCTTCGTTTTTAGTAAGGAATAGCTGAGCTATTTCCATTGCAGCATCATCACTTAAAGCAAACTTTCCATCAGTATGTGCATCTTGTCCTCTATTTTCGATTGCACGCATTAATGAATAGTTTGGGTCTTCTTTGTTTAGCCAATAGAATTCATCCAATACAGAAGCTCCTTCAATTTCTAGTGAAGGAATAGAGCGGAATAAATCCCACAGACATTCGAAGTGATTTTCCATCTCACGTCCACCACGTATTATAAAGCCCTTTGAAGTTTCATAAATAGCATCACAACTTCCACCTGGTAGGGGTAGTTCTTCTAGAATATGAATCTTATTTCCATCCATCTGTCCATCTCTTACTAAAAATGCCGCCCCTGCCAGAGAAGCAATTCCTGCTCCTACAAAATATGCTGTCTTTTTTTCTACACCTTCAGGCTTTTTTGGTCTTGCAAAAGCTTCATAATTACCATTACTAAAATACATATAATCCTCTCCTATACTGTAGTTATTTTTTTGGTAGATGTTATATTATCCTAAATTTTTTATATAATTTAGTCAGTATTATTTACCTAGGTGTACCTTGTATTATAAAACTTTATTCTATGATAAGTGCAAGCAATTTGGCTTACAATTATCTTTCCCAAAATTAAAGAGTAAATCCATAAAATTAGAAGATTTAAATTATCTTTATTAAATTATAGTAGAGCACTTGAGAGGAGATGATAAAAGCAATTTTTTCACTACAACTTATGATAATTTATTTAGGATTTTTATGATATAATTATTGAAATAATTATTTATGGAAAATAGATAGTTTTAATATCTTGTAGTTATATTCAAATATAATATTGAGGCTTATTGTGATGATAAGGATTTCTTTATAAAATAATATTAACAATAAGGCTGCAGAATGGGCAAAGACAAAATGAAAAGACAAAAAATTAGGAAGATTATGGAGGGAGAATATAAGATTGGATGAGGGTAGTAAAAGAGAGAAGAGTATCAATATACAGGTAATTAAGGTATTAGTGTGTTTTTTAATATTTTATGGAGTTTTAGTATTGATTTCATTAAGCGTTCAAGGATTATCAATAAGAAGTTGGGTGAATTGGTTAGGTATCTTCAGTATTGTATTCTTGGGAATTCTTATAATGTTTAGATTGATTTCTTATTTTTGTAAGAGAGAAGGATTTATAAAAAGTGTATTGGTGGGGGTAGCTACAATTGTAAGCATTCTGGCTATTTTAGCAGCTCTCGCTATAGGAGCAATGGATATTCCAGAAGAACATACAGTAATGCATAATGGACATAAGATGATTAGAGTATATGCAGGATTTTTACGGCCTAATGATGAAGATCATGCTATTTATTGTGAACCTGTAGGAATATTTTTCAAGAAGTATACTGGAGAAAAAGGTGAAAAAGTATATCCATTTTGGGAGTAAGCTGTTTGATAGTCTATCTATATCTGAATATTTGCAAAATCTAATCCGAATATTATAATTAGATATAATATATGGGCAAAGACAAAACGCAAGGAGGGATTCTAATGGATGAAAACATTTCATGGTATTTAGATAAAAAAGTTGAAAGAACTATAGATGGTTTAAGAAAACGCAATATGGCAGGATATTTTATCAATGATGAATTAAAATTGATAGAATTATTGAAAGAACTTATTCCAGAAAATTCTTTAGTAGGTATAGGGGACTCTATGACACTTTTTCAAACAGGAGCAATAGATTTTCTTCGTAAAGGTAATTTTACTTTCCTTGATAAATATAGGGAAGGTATTACAAGTAAAGAAAAGAAAGAAATTTATATAAAGAACTTTTCTGCTGATACTTTTATATGTAGTACAAATGCTATAACTGAAAGTGGAGAGCTTTATAATATCGATGGAAATGGGAGTAGAGTTGCACCTATGATATATGGGCCTAAACAGGTGATTTTAGTTGCAGGTGTAAACAAGATAGTTCGTGATACTGAGGAAGCAGAAAGAAGAGTTAGGCAATATGCAGCTCCATTAGATGCAAAGAGACTTAATAAAGATACTCCTTGTACTAAACTAGGATATTGTATAGACTGTAAAAGTCCGAATCGTATATGTAATGATTTTATAATTATTAGAGGACAATTTATTAAAGATAGGATAAAGGTAATAATTATTGGTAAAGAATTTGGATATTAATGTATTAAATAGAGCATTTTAGTGGTTCATGATGTACAAGCACTTAAAAATGCAATAAAAGATTATTTAAGCAAGCAAAAACAACTTATGTTTATGTAAAAATCTAGGCTAACATTAGCCTAGATTTTTACATTCCTATTATTGTTGCAATAAATATTATTATCATTTGCATGATATACATTATTCCAAATAGAGGAACAAAGAATTTCCACCATTTATCAATAGGTATACCTGCTATTCCACAAGCTGTTACTATACCACATGTTGGCCACAGTAGATTTGATAATCCATCTCCCATTTGATAAGCTAGAACGGTGACTTCTCTACTTACTCCTACTAAATCACCTATAGGAGCCATCATAGGTATTACAGTTGCAGCTTGACCTGATCCTGAGGGTATAAAGAAATTAATTATAGTTTGTATAAATAGCATACCTTGAGCTGCTATTGCAGGATGGAAACGGCTTAGACTAGAACCCATGAAATTAACTATAGTATCTATTATTTGAGCTTCCTTAAGAACTACTAAAATAGCCCCAGCAAAACCTACTATTAGTGCTCCATATACGATATTTCTACAACCTTCTATAAATTCTTCAGCTATTTTATTAGGACCCCATCCATTAATTATAGCAGCTATGATTCCCATTAATAAAAATATACCTGATAATTCAATAGAACCCCATTCAAGTTTGATAAACCCATACATTATAAGTAATAACGCCAATAACATTTCAATGAATATTAAAATATGTTTATTAGTTACTTTATATTCAATTAATTCTTCCCTATCAAAAGAAAACATTGTTTCCTCATCTTTCATTAAACTATTTGCAGGATCATCATCTAGCTTTCTAGCATATCTAAAAATCCAATATATACCTATAATATTAAAAGCAATAAATATAGCTATTCTAAAAGGAGTATTAGAATATATAGGAACTCCAGCTATACTTTGAGCTACAACTATTGTAAATGGATTCATAATAGCTGCTGCAAATCCTAAACTTCTACCAAGTTCTATAATAGCAAAGCCTAGCATTGCATCATAACCTAATGCAGTTCCAAGGCCAACAAATATTGGAATCAAACCATTGTATTCATTGTTCATTCCAAATAAGGATGCTCCTAATCCAAATAATACAAAGAATACGGGAATGATAATTTTTGATTTATCTCCGAGTTTTCTAAGTAGTGAACCAAGCATTGCATGAAAAGCACCAGTTTTTACAATCAATGCAAAAGCACCATTTACTATAAATATTAGCATCATAACTTCTGCATTATTTATCATTCCTTTATGAAAAGAGCTCATAAATTCTATTAATCCAGCTCTTGTAGTTTCTTCCTTTGGTATAACCTTGTACGAACCAGGTATAGCAACATTTCTGACAACTCCATTAACATTTATTTCCTCATATTCAAATTCTCCTGAAGGTATAAACCATGTGGAAACTGCAGCAATAAAAACTAAGAAAAAAACTATAACATATACATGAGGGACTTTCAGTTTTTTTGTTTTTTTAGCTTCCATATATGCCCTCCTTTCAATTATAATATTTTTAAGTCTTAAAATGCTTATATAAGATAATATATTAATAGAATAGGTTTTTCAATTAATATGTAATTGTAAAACAAGGTCAAAACACTTTACTAATAAAATATATATTATATAATGATTACAATAATAACTCAAATTATTAGCAAGGAATTTTGAATATTAATGTGTCAATTAAAACATCCTGGTGGCACAGAAAGGAGATAAAAATATGCCTACAAAATGGTTATCTGAAGATAAAAGTTTAAACTTACTTTCTAAATCAGTCTATGGTAGACTTGCAACTTGTGGAGAAGATGAACAACCTTATATTACACCTATTAATTTTGTCTTATACAATGAAAAAATATATTTTCACACAGGATTTAAAGGAAGAAAATTAGAAAATATAAAGGATAATTCAAAAGTATGCTTAGAAGTTAGCAGTCCAGGAAAAATATATTCTGCACCTGAGGCTAGAAATTTTACTATGAGATTTTGGAGTGTTTTAGTTTTTGGAAAAGCTAATATAGTTCACGATGATAAGTTTAAACTTACAGTAATGAATAAACTTATGGAAAAGCATGCTAGTGAATACAAATACCCAGACCTTTCTATTGAAGATATGAATATTGTAAATGTAGTTGAGATATCAATAGATGAAGTGACTGGGAAAGCAAGTGTAGATCCAAATTAAAAGGCAGGGTAGATGAACCCCGCCTTTTAATTTACTGTTTTCTATCTATTTTAATATTATCTATTGCTTTTTCTAATACAATATCTGCTTTCGATATTGCCTTGTTTCTGCTTACATTTGGATCATCAGTTATTCCACCCATATTTTCCATTATTTCTTTGGCTTTTGTAGAATTTGTTTCATCTGTTTTTACAATAACACTACAATTAATATCTGTTATTTCTTCAAAACTACTCATACCACTTACCATAGGATTAGCCGCAGCTAGAGGAGCTTTATCTTTATCTACATCATTAGAACCAGAGTTTAACACTAAATCTGAAAGGCTATCAGCACCATTAGCCCCAGGAAGATTAGTTTGAATATTTCTGTTCCCTATATAATGATCATTAGCGTCTAAATATGCATTCTCAAATCCTTCTTTTTTAAGACTTTCAATTGCATCATTAGCTGATTTTATGTCATTAAAAAAGCCTTTAATCTCCAAAGAAAATCCCTCCAATTTTATATTTAAAATATATGATTAGTATTTACTTTTTATAAAAATATATTTTTATTTTAATAAAATGAGACAAGACCAATTGTCCTCAATGTCTAAAGTTTATATTTTTTGATTTAGGGTAAAATTTACATGGAATATAAATTTATTGGGAAGGGGATTTAAAATATGGAAAAAGTTAAATTAGCGATTATATATTATAGTTCTACAGGGACTAATTATCAATTGGCAAAATGGGCTGGAGAAGGAGCAAAAGAAGAAGGCGCAGAGATAAGAATACTAAAGGTTCCGGAATTGGCTCCTGAAGAAGCTATAAATTCAAAGCCAGAGTGGAAGGCTCATGTAGAAGCAACTAAAGACATACCTTTTGCTTCTAAAGATGATATAGAATGGGCTGATGGTTTCATATTTAGTTCACCAGCTCGTTTCGGAAATATTGCTTCTCAAATGAAACAATTTTTAGATACTATGGGAGGAATGTGGGCATCAGGAAAGTTAAATGATAAAGTTGTAAGTGCTATGTCTAGTGCTGGAAACACCCATGGAGGTCAAGAGGCAACTATCCATGCTCTTTATACATCAATGATGCACTGGGGAGCAATTATTGTGCCACCAGGATACACAGATAAATCCATTTTTAAAGCTGGAGGAAACCCTTATGGAACCAGTGTAACAATAGATCAAGAAGGAAAAATGATTGAAGATGTAGAAGATGCAGTTAAACATCAAGGAAAAAGAACAGCAATGGTAGCTAAATGGGTTAAAAAAGGCAGAAGTTAAATAAATTATTAAAAAGATGAGTAAAGTCAAAGGACTTTGCTCATCTTTTTATTTCAATAGAATGGGATAAAAAACTATCCTTAGTTCCTCACCTGGCAAACTTGTACGTATAGGATATACTATAATTAATTAAGCTGTGCGTGTAAGTTTGGAAAGGGTTTTTATAAAAATAATTAAATTAAGAGGTGAGGTTGTGTCTAAGTTTGTAAATTTTGCTAGAAGAAGATATTTTTAATTTTAACTGAGCTAATGATTGCTCAGTTTTATTTTTTTGTATTTTATTATTTAAGGTCTATATTCTCTAGATATTAAATAGATATAGAAAAGAGGATATATCTATTTTAAATATATGAGGATGTTTTATATGAAAATCAAAAAAAGAGCAAGAATTTATGTAATAAAATTGAATAAAAAGATAATTAGTTTAATATTAATTATAATATTAGCTATTATAATTATAGCTTTTTTTAATGGATTTAACTCAACTGAAATTTTCAAGCATAGTTCTGGAGAAAAAATTATAATAGATCCAGGTCATGGGGGAATTGATGGAGGAACAGGGGATAAGGGAGGACTTCTTGAAAAAGATGTTAATTTAGATGTAGCTTTATACTTAAAAGAAGAGTTGATGAAAGATGGATTTAATGTAATTATGACAAGGGAGGAAGATGAATCCTTAGAGGATTTTAGTAGTATCAATGCTTCTAGATATAGAAGGGATTTAAATGCAAGAAAATCTATTATAAATAAAAACAAACCAAAGGCTTTTGTGAGTATTCATGTTAATTCAAGTAAAAAAACTACTGCTAGAGGTGTTCAAGTATATTATTATCCTGGTTCAAATGAGAGTCAGGAGTTAGCAAGGAATATTTGTAAATCAATAGATATAAATGTATATGAAAAATTTTTGAAAAGTGGGGAGTTAAAAGTTAAGGTTCTTCCAGAAGATTATTTTATATTAAGAGAAACAGAATGTACTGGGGTGTTAGTAGAAATAGGATTTATAACTAACCCTGAAGACAATGCACTACTTAAAAACGACAAATATAAGAGAAAAATTGCTTATTCTATAAAAGAAGGAGTCAAGATGTGGTTAGAATAACTTATTAAGTATAATCCCTATATTTTTTGTCAAAGATATATATTAATAGAAGAAAGTGGGGGATTATCATGGATGAGAAGAAAGAAAATTATAGGGAAAAGGCAAATAAAATAATGGAGTCGGTTAAAGTAATGTCTGATAGACTTAAAGAATCTACTGGAAAAAAGGCATTAACAGAGGAACAAGAGATAGTAAACAATATAAAAGAAGCTTTTAAGGAGTGGAAAAGTAAGGAAAGATATTTTGAATCTGTTACAGATCCAGATTTAATAGATCATGCTATATATGAAATAGAAGCCTGTAAAATAAAATATATCTATTTTTTAAAACAAGCTAAAAAAAAGGGTATTAAATCAAAAAAATATTTGTAAATTTCCCTCCTTATTATATAATAGTATAAACATATAGTAGGGGGGATATATATATGGGATTTAGCGTGATACTTGCTTATGCTTTTGGACTTGTACTTTTATATTTAATTGGAATGCTATTGGTTATTCCTATAAAAATAATAGGCAAGTTAATAATAAATGGTATATTAGGCGGAATAATATTATTTGTAGTAAATCTTGTTGGAGGAATTTTTGGACTATCTATAGTGATAAATCCTTTAAATGCATTAATTGTAGGATTTTTAGGGATTCCAGGAATAATTCTATTACTTATACTTCAAGTAATATTGTGAAAAATTAATGAAATTTGCAAATATCTTGCTTTTCTGATATAACTAATGATATATTATAAAATTCAAAATATATTTTGAATAATATATTAAGGAGGCTATAAAAATGGCAGAAGTTAAAATGGCTGCGGAGTTAAGAAGCGAGATAGGAAAAAATCGTTCTAGACAATTAAGAAAGAATGGATTTATTCCAGGAATAGTATATGGAAGAGGAATGGAAACACAAGCTGTAAAAGTACGTGAATCAGAATTTAGAAAAGTATTGAGAAGATATGGATCATCATCTTTGATTGATTTAGGAGTAGATGGCAAAGTACTTCCAGTAATAATAAAAGAAATACAAGAACACCCAATAAAAAACGAGTATCTTCATGTGGATTTTCAAAAACTTCGTATGGATGAAAAGGTTAAACTTGTTGTACCTATTACAATAGTAGGTAGAGAAAAAGTTGAATCAGTAGATACTATATTGGTTCAACAAATTGATGAAGTTGAAATTGAATGTTTACCAGCATATATTCCTCAATTAGTTGAAGCAGATGTTTCTGGAATTGATTTAAATACTCCATTACTTATTGAGGATCTAGATATAGCTAAAGATGAAAATGTAACTATCTTAGATGACTTAAAAGATCCAATAGCTATACTAACAGAACCAACTCAACAAGAGGAAGAAGATGGGGAATTAGACGAAGAAATGCCAGAAGTAGAAGTGATTGGCGAAGAGGATGAAAAAGAAGCTGACGAAGAATAAAATATTATGTAAATTAAATGTTTTTTATGGAAATAAATATTGATATCTGATATAATAAATAGAAATAATGTGTTGAACTGGTGGTGACTATCCTATGAAATACATTATTTCTATTTTTATGTTAATATTTATACTCGCTTTTCTAGCATATGCATACAAAGATATTAAGGAAGATTTTAAACTTTCGAAAAATAAGGGAAAAAGTAAAAATTCTTCACTTGGATCAACAAAGATTAAGGTAAACCCGATGTATTATAAGACTAAATAATATAAAAAAACATCCTTGATTATAAAGGGTGTTTTTTATATGCTCTTAACAAGAGAAACATATTGAATTAGAAAAATAGTAATTTTAATTATTTTAGAAATAAAAGACTTTTTTATATTAACTCTTGTTTTGTCTTAAGGTTTTATGCAGATTATGAAAGGATGATAATGTGACTAGAAAAGAAAAAATATTCATGGCATTAAAGTCTTTATCAGAAGATATGACTTTAAATGATTTGAAAGAAGAAAATACAGGATTTACTACTACAACTATTTCAAATATCACAGGAATAGGTAGAAGTAATGTAAGTAGAGAGTTAAACATTTTAGTTAAGGAAGGAAAAGCTATTAAAATTATTGGCAGACCTGTTCGTTTTATAGATAGAAAAAAATTAGAAGAAATGACAGAGCTTGATTTACATAGACAAAATATATTTCACTCATTAGCTGAGTTATTTGAAAAGTCTAAAGAAAAGAAAAACATATCAAAAGACATATTTCAAGATCCATTTGAAAAGATAATAGGATCTAAAGGGAGTTTAGAATTACCTATTAAACAAGCTAAAGCTGCTATATTATATCCTCCAAAAGGCCTTCATACTCTTATAACAGGAGATACTGGTGTAGGTAAAAGTACTTTTGCTCAAATGATGTATAGATACGCTATTTTTTCTAAAATCATCGATGAGAAATCGGAATTTATTGTATTTAACTGTTCTGAATATGCTGAGAATCCACAGTTGATTTTATCTCAACTTTTTGGGCATGCTAAAGGAGCTTTTACTGGAGCAGATAGGGATAAACAGGGTTTAATTGAAAAGGCAGATGGTGGAATAATATTACTAGATGAGATACATAGATTACCTCCTGAAGGACAGGAAATGTTGTTCTTACTTATGGATAAAAAAATATATAGGAAATTAGGTGAAACTGAAACATATAGAGAGGCAGATATACTTATAATAGGTGCAACAACAGAGGATATAAACTCTACACTGTTGAAAACATTTTTAAGAAGAATTCCTATGATTATTAGACTTCCATCCTTATCTGAAAGAGGTCTTTCTGAAAGATTAGAACTTATTGAAAATTTTTTTAAAGAGGAAGTTAATAATGTAGATGTTCCTATAAATGTTTATAGGGATGTTTTACGGGCTCTTTTACTTTATGATTGTCAAGGAAACATAGGCCAATTGAAGGGTGATATACAGCTTTTATGTGCCAGAGGGTTTTTAGATTATAAGACTTATAATAAAAAGCAAATTGATGTAGAAACTCCATTTTTATCTGAACATATATATTCAGGATTATTAAATTATAACAAAAATAGGGAAGATATTTTAAATCTTTTAAAGTATGAAAAAGATTATTATACTTTTAATAAAACAAATGGTGAAAAGTTTATAATAATTGATAATTATAGCTTGTCCACCGATTTATATGAAGAAATAATTGAAAAACATAACAATTATAGAAAGGAAGGATATTCTGAAGGGAAAATTAATGAAATTATAAATGATGATATAGAAAAATATTTTAAGGAATTATTGATAAAATGTAATGCAGAAAAAGAAATACCAGAAAAAGAGGAATTATTTAAAATTATAAGTCCAAGAGTTTATAATGCTGTTGAAATTTCTTTACTATTAGCAGAACAAAAACTTAAGCGCAAGTTTAGTAATAAGGCAAAGATTGGATTAGCTATGCATATAAGTGCATTAATGGAGAGAATAGCTACAGGAGAAGTAATATATAATGACGAAATAAACAAGATTGCAATTAACAATCCTGAGGAATTTAAAGCAGCAAAACTAATGAGGGAAGTATTAGAAGAAGAACTGGAGATAAATATACCAAAAGAGGAAATAGGTTTTATAACAATGTTCTTAAGTGCAGTTGATTTAGACGAGAAGAGTAAAAAAATTGGAGTAATAGTTTTAGCTCATGGAGACCATACGGCTTCAAGTATTGCTGATGTTGCAAATAGTTTATTAGATACTGATCATTGTCAATCTATAGACATGCCTCTTCATATGAAGGTGGAAAATATACTTGAAGAAGCAATTGAGAAAGTAAAGAATGTTGATGAGGGAAAGGGAGTATTATTATTAGTAGATATGGGTTCATTAACTGCTTTTTCAGAGATTATTTTTAAGAAAACAAATATTATGACTAACTCTATTGAAAATGTTTCAACACCTCTTGTAATAGAAGCTGTAAGAAAAAGTTTCTTGCCAGAGATGACCTTAAGTAAACTAGTAGAGGAGTTAGAAACAATAAATCCATATATAGGGCGAAGTATTACTGATGATATTAAAAACAAAGCAAATATATCTAAGCCAAAGGTTATTTTTACAACTTGTATTACTGGTAAAGGGGCTGCCATAAAAATTGCAGAATTACTAGAAAATGCATTACCTTTTGTTAGAGAATATAATTTAAAAATAAAACCTTTAGATATAACTAGTAAAACTAATATTAAAGAAATCCTAAGAGAAAATAAGGATGAAGAAATAGTAGCTGTTGTTGGAACAGTAAATTTACATATACCAGGAGTCCCTTTTATTTCTATGGATGAGTTAATAATAGGTGATGGAATAAAAAATATAGAGAGGATAATAGGTGGAGTAGATTCTCACTATATTAAGAAAAGAGTTTCTGAACAAAATATATTTGTTCAAATGTTAGAAAAAATTTTGGTTTTTTTAAATCCAATTAAAGCTTATAATTACGTCAATAAATCATATATTGAAACAATTGGTATATTAAATATTGACAATTCAGAACAATTAAAGATAAGGTATATTTTTCATGTTTCTTGCATGATAGAAAGATTATTGCAAAAAGAATCTTTACCTTATAAAGATATAGATAACTTAATAAAATCTAAGAAACTTATGTATGAAGGAATTAAAAATTCTTTGGTAAATATTGAAGAGGCCTTTGGTATAAAAGTTCCTGATACAGAAATTGCATATATAATTGAACTATTAGACAATGATTAAACAGATATATTTATTTTTTGAAATCACTTGTAAAAATTGTTTAAATAATTTTTACAAGTGATTTCTATTATATTTTAAAACACAAAAGATACAGAACTTAACACAGTTTAATACAGATAATATTTTATAGAATAAAAATAACTTTATTTATGTAAAAAAACATAGTAAATATAAGATGTATCAAGGAATAAATGCTATTGGTAATATTTGGTATATATACTTGGCATGATTATTGCTCTATATTATGTCGAAGAATTCAATGACATAAGGAGGAAGTTTATAATGAAAGCTGCTAGATTTTATGACGTTAGAGACTTAAAAATTGAAGATATACCAATTCCAGAAATTGATTTAGATGATGATGTTATAGTAAAAGTTAAGGTTGCAGGTATCTGTGGTTCAGATATATCAAAATATAGTAAAACAGGACCTCATATACCAGGAGAAGTATTTGGGCATGAATTTTCAGGGGATGTAATAAAGGTTGGAACTAATGTGGAGAATATAAAGTCTGGAGATGCTGTAGCAGTATGTCCATCATTACCATGTTTTAAATGTGATCAATGTAAACAAGGACTTTTTTCCAGATGTGAGAATTTGGGGATTATAGGAAATAAAAATGCAGGAGGTTGTTTTGCTGAGTATGTAAAGATAAGCAGTAAAAATTTAATAAAATTGCCTAAAGGTATAGATTATGAAACTGCTGCAGGTATTGAGCCATCATGTATAGCAGGCCATGGAATGTATAGAGCAAATATTAAAGTTGGTGATACAGTAGCTATTTTAGGTACAGGTCCTATAGGATTACTATTAATACAGTGGGCAAAAATATTTGGGGCAACTAAGGTTATAGCAATAGACGTATTTGATGAAAAATTAAAAATTGCTAAGGAACTTGGTGCAGATATATGTATAAATGGGAAAGAAGTTGATATTATAGAAAAGGTTAGACAAATGACAGATTTAAAAGGAGTAGATGTAGCAATAGAATCTGCTGGTACTCCATTAACTTCTGCTCAAGTATTATCTTTGCCAAGAAAAGGGGGAACTGTTTTATATGCAGGTGTACCTTATAGCGATGTAAATATTTCAAGAGTACATTTTGAGAAGATTCTTAGAAATGAGTTAACTGTAAAAGGAACTTGGTTTGGAAATTCTTATCCTTTTCCAGGAAGAGAGTGGACAAGTGCTATCTATTATATGAAAAAAGGAGAACTTAAAATTTCACCATTTGTAACTCATCGTATAACACTCGATGAACTTCCAGAAATCTTTGAAAAGATACATAAAAGAGATATATTCTTTGGAAAAATCATGGTGAATATAAATAATAATTAAACTAAAATTTTTGATAGAGAGGGATGTACTATGATTGGCATATTAGTAGTGACTCATGGGGACTTTTCTAAAGAAATAGTTAAAAGTGCTGAGCTCATTGTTGGACCTCAAGATAATTATAAAGTACTAGGACTTAAACATGGGGATAATATTGAGAAATTTGAATCTAATGTATTGGATCAAATAGAAAGTCTTAGTAGTAAGGAAGGCGTCTTAGTCTTTGTTGACTTATATGGGGGAAGTCCTTTCAATACTATTGCAAAGAATTTAAATAAGTTAAATGATTCAATCAATCTAGAATGTATAAGTGGAGTTAATTTGCCTATTGTTTTAGAAGCTTTTTTAAATAGAGACGAACTCAATTTATCTGATTTAAAGAATCATTGTTTAAAAATAGGTAAGGAAAGTATAAGGGATATAAAACAGGATTTGTACTAAAGATTTAGATAAAATAATTATTTTAGATATTCCTAGGCCAATTATTTTGCGGCCTAGGAATATCACGAAAAATTTAATTATATTTTATATTTAAAATATTTACTAGGAGGAGTAAAAATGAAGAATATTGTTCTTACAAGAGTAGATGATAGGTTAATACATGGTCAAGTTATTACTGCATGGTCAAAGATAACATCAGCAAATAGGATTTTAGTAGTAGATGATGAAGTAGCTAGTGATCCATTTATGGCCAAAGTTTTAAAAATAGCAGCTCCATCTACAGTTAAAGTAGATGTACATGGTATTGAAGAAGCAGTAAACCTGTTAAAGAAAGAAGATGAAGGAGATAAAGTAATGGTACTTGTCAAATATCCAGACACTGTTCTCAGTCTTGTAGATAATGGGGTACCAATAAAGGAATTAAATGTTGGAGGCATGGGAGCTAAGCCTGGGAGAAAATCTTTGTATAAAAATATTTCGATTTCTGAAGATGAAAAACTAGTATTTAAAAAATTGATTGAGCATAATGTTAACGTTTCTATACAGATAGTTCCAGATGCAAAGAAGATAGAAATACAAAAATATTTATAATATGAAATAGGATGATTGTAAATAAAATGATATAAGGAGGATTTGCTATGAAGATTGCTGTATGGCAAGCTGTATTGATTGGATTATTTTATTATATTTCATGGAGTCCATGGCTTAGCTATGTTGGCTTTTTCACATGGAATAGACCGCTAGTAGCTGGTCTTGTTACAGGTACAATTTTAGGACAACCTTTAGAAGGGGCTTTAATCGGAGCTGGCATTAATGTTATTTATTTAGGTTTTATGTCAGCAGGAGGAGCACAAATGGGAGATCCAGCTTTTGCTGGATATGTCGGAACGGCTCTTGCAATTGCCTCAAATCTAGATGCAAAAACTGCAATGACCATATCAGTACCTTTGGGTACTATAGCTTCAGTATTATGGATAGGAAAGATGACTATTAACTCATTTTTTGTACATTGGGCTGACAGAGAAGTAGAAAAAGGTAATATAAATGCTGTAGCTTTTATAAATATAGTGCCACCTCAAATAGTCCTCTTTGTACTTAGCTTTATTCCAGCAGCTTTGGTAGTGTACTATGGTCCAGATGCTGTATCAGGGTTGTTATCTATTATGAGTCCTAAGGTTTTACATGTATTTGATGTAATAGGTGGAATGTTACCTGCTCTTGGAATTGCAATGAATTTGAAATTAATAGGAAATAAATTTACAATGCCTTTCTTTGTATTAGGGATTTTATTATCAGTATATTTTGAAATAGATATAGTTGTAATATCGATAATTGGAATTATACTTGCTCTAACTATAACTAATTTAAAACATGATGGGAATGCAGGAGCTAATGTTAGTAATTAAACAAAATTTAAAATAGAAAGGAAGGAATAATAATGACATCAGAAATGAAAAGTGATAGAGAAAAGAATGTTAGTCTATCTAAAAAAGATATTGTAAAGTCTTATATTAGATGGTTCATATTTGCACAATCTAATTATAATTATGAAAGACTACAGGCTACAGCTTTTGCTCATTCAATGTTACCTGTATTGAAGAAACTTTATACTACTAAAGATTCATTGAAAGATGCTGTACAAAGGCATTTATCTTTTTTCAATACAGAACCTATTTGTGGATCTGTCATTCACGGTATTACTATAGCTATGGAAGAGGAAAAAGCTAATGGTGCAGATATTAACGATACGGGTATAAATGCAATTAAAACAGGACTTATGGGACCTTTAGCTGGAATTGGAGATACTTTAACTCAAGGAATTATAACTCCTATTCTTCTCGCAATATGTATAGGAATTACAAATAATAAAAATATAGCAGGCCCAATATTATTTTTAGTTGCTCAATATGCTATAATGTTTGGAATTTCCTATACTCTATGGACAAATGGTTATAAGTATGGCAAGAAGGCAGTAGAGGAAATATTAGAAGGTGGAGCTGTCAATAAGGTAATAGAAGGTGCTTCTATACTTGGAACTTTAGTTATGGGCGGATTAGTTGGTAGATTTGTCAATATAGAAACTCCAATAAAATTTACATCAGGAGATTTTGTATTTAGCTTACAAACAGATTTACTTGATAAACTAATGCCAGGATTAATACCTTTATTATTAACTTTATTAGTGCTAAAGGCATTAAAGAAAGGAGTTACTCCAGTAAAATTAATGGGAATTCTTATTGTAGTAGCTGCTATAACAGGAATATTAGGCGTATTTTAAATAAATAACATATATTAAGATGCTCTAAGTACTAAAAATAAACATTATATATTAATAATAGCCTTTAAGAATTATTTACCTTAAAAGGCTATTATTGGTTAATAAGCATTTTTTAATGAACATGTTGTATTTAAAATATAATATGTCCTGCAATTGCTATTATAGGCAATGTAATTAAGGTTCTTTGTATGAATATGATGAATAATTCACCTAAGGATACTGGAATTTTTGATCCTAATATTACAGCACCTACTTCAGATAGATAAGTTGAGTCACCGAAACACCAGCTATAACAAATCTAGTTAATTCACTAGGAATACTTGCACCAATAACAGAAGGTAGGAACATATCAGCAAATCCAATAATCATTGTTTGGGATGCTTCCACTGCATGTGGAATTTTAAAAAGTTTCAGTATAGGAATAAAAGGTACGCCTAACCATTGAAATACAGGGGTTGCCTCAGCTACTATTAAAGCTATTGTACCAAAGGTCATTATTACTGGTATAACACCTAGCCACATATCTAATACAGTCTGTATACCATTTACTATAAAGTTTTTAAAATTGCCGCTATCTTTTGCTTTCCTAATAGCTAAAGTAGCACCCCATTCAGCTGAGTTATATCCTGTAGGGATATTCTCTGTTGAATCCTTTTTAGTTCCGCCATAATAAGTATCAGATTTTCTAGATAAGGGTGGAATACGAGGAACAATTATAGCAGCAATTATTCCTGATATAATTACAGTTAAATAATAATGTGCAAACAAATGGGCAAGGCCTACTTGAGAAATTATTACCAAGCAAAATGTAATAGATACAGCAGAGAAAGTAGTAGCTATAACTGAAGCTTCCCTTTCAGTGTAGTATCCTTCTTCATATTGTTTATTTGTAAGGGCAACTCCTATAGTTCCATCCCCTACCCATGAAGCAATACAGTCAATAGATGAGCGTCCTGGCAATAAAAATATAGGTCTCATAACATTTGTTAAAAGAGCACCAATAAATTCTAACAGACCAAAATCCGTCAAGAATGGAAGTAAAAAGCCAGCAAAAAGGAAAATTGTAAAAAGTGTAACTAAAAGATCATATAATATCAGTCCACCAGTATCTGGAGATGTTACCCACTCAGGACCTATATCCAAAAATATTATTATAGATAATATCATGCCTATTATTCTAGTAATAAGCCAAAAATTATTTACATTAAAAGTATTTTTAAGAAAGTTATTATTTTCTATAAAAGATGGTCTAAAAATTTTATGAATTATAGTCGTTATTGCTGTAAAGGATATTAAAGATGTTATAATTAAGGGTATTTGATTTTTAATTAGATTAGAAAGAGAATTAGCAAGGAAAGCTACAAAAATTGTAGTTTTACCATTATGTTTAAAAGGAAACATAAACAATAGTATACCTATGATTGACGGTACTATAAACTTTAGATAATCCCCAATTGAAAATTTAAATTTTAACTTTTTATCCATTTTTTCTATCCTCCTTATATATTTTTAAAAATACAGAATAATCACAATTATTATACCATTTCTAATATTAATAATCACCTAATAATCATATTAAATAAAAACAATTATAATATTTATTTGATAATTACTGACTATTTGTTTAAAATAGTAGGTGAAAGGGGGGATAATATGGAAGATAAAGTTGAAATTATAGAAAGAGATAAAAAACCTTTCTTTCCAGCTTTTCTATCAATAGTAGGTTCTGTTGTAATTATAAACTTTATAATTTTCTTATTAAATAAAATTATCATAAAACTTCCTTATTTAACAAACATAATTGTTTTATTCCTAGTAGTATCTACTTGTAGTTTAATTATAATAAAATATTTTTCAAAATATGTTTATATATTGCAAGAAGATGAACTAATTTTTTCAAGAGCTATAGGAAAGAAGACCTTTAATATTTTGAAAATAGATTTAGAAGACATTCTCTATATAAAAAACTATACTAAAGATTTTCATAAGAGATTAAACTATAGGTTTGTATTTGATAAAGATTGTAAAAATCATTTCGTTGGAGAATTTAAAAAAGAAGGAAAACGTTATTCCTTTTCTTTTAATCCCAGTGCATCAATGTTAAGTGAAATAAATAAAAAATTAAAGAAATTGGAGGTGAAAAAATGACAAAATTATTAGGAGCTTATCTTTTTCCTCATCCACCAATAATAGTAGAGGAAATTGGAAAGGGGCAGGAAAAGGAAGCTGAAAAAACTATTATAGGGGTGAAAAGTTTAGCTAAAGATATAGGTATAAAAAAGCCTACAACTATAATTTTAATTACTCCTCATGGACCAGTATTTAGTGATGCTATAGCTGTATCCTGTGAAAAAAAACTTGAGGGAAGTTTTAAGGATTTTGGAAGAGGAGACTTGAAATTTAAATTTACAAATAATATAGAATTAGTAAATAAAATTATTAGAAATGCTGGGAAAGCAGGAATAGCCGTTGCAGCTGTAAATAAAGAATTTGCTTCAAATTATAGAATAAAAACAGAAGTAGATCATGGTGCATTAGTTCCCTTAAGTTTTGTAAATAAAAAGCATGAAAATTATAAATTAGTCCATATAACTTATGGACTTATACCACAATCAGATTTATATAAATTTGGAACTATTATACAAGATGCTGTTCTAGACTCAGAGGAAGAAATAGTTTTTATTGCAAGTGGAGATTTATCCCATAGACTTTCTAATGAAGGACCTTATAGTTATTCTCCTGATGGAAAAGTATTTGACCAAAAAATAGTTAAATATCTAAAAAACAAAGATTTTGAATCCATAGCATCTTTTGATACGAGTTTAGGAGAGAGGGCAGGAGAATGTGGTCTTAGATCTTTAATAATTATGACAGGATTTTTAGATGGATTAAATGTAGATACAAAGGTTTATTCTTATGAAGGTCCCTTTGGAGTAGGATATTGTACAGCAAAAATAGATATAAAGGGTAGGGATAGTAGTAAAGAAATATACAATGATTTAATAGAAAAGAAGGAGAATAAACTAAAAGACATAAGAAAAAGAGAAGATGAATATGTATCTCTTGCTAGGAAGAGTTTAGAATATTATATAAAAAATAAAAAGGAAATGAAAATACCAGACAACATCGGTAAAGAATTAATAAGTGAAAAGGCAGGTGTATTTGTATCTATAAAAAAAGATGGAAAACTAAGGGGGTGTATAGGTACAATAGAAGCTGTCCACAGCTCTATAGCAGAAGAGATAATTAAGAACACCATAAGTGCAGGTACAAGAGATCCAAGGTTTCCAATGGTGTCTAAAAATGAATTGGGAAGTTTAGTTTATTCTGTAGATGTGTTAAAGGAGGCAGAAAAAATAGATTCCATAGATGAATTAGATGTTGAAAGGTACGGCATTATAGTTTCAAAAGGATTTAAAAAGGGTTTGCTTTTACCAAATTTAGAAGGTATAAATACTCCTAAGGAGCAGATTCAAATAGCTCTTGAAAAAGCTAATATAAGGGAAGATGAAGATTATATTATAGAAAGATTTGAAGTGGAAAGGCATATATAATAGGAGGAACTTTATGTCTAGATTTAGAGAAGGATTATATTATGAAAAACTTAAGAATAAGAAGGT
Organism: Anaerosalibacter massiliensis; assembly: GCF_024623155.1. Lineage (NCBI taxonomy): Bacteria > Bacillati > Bacillota > Tissierellia > Tissierellales > Sporanaerobacteraceae > Anaerosalibacter > Anaerosalibacter massiliensis. The sequence continues at coordinate 48,996 of NZ_JANJZL010000005.1, read as the reverse complement.
AAGATGCAATCTTTGTCCTCACAAGTGTATTTTGAAAGATGGTCAGCTAGGGATTTGTAACGGAAGACAGAATAAACATGGAATATTATATACTTTAAACTATGGAAAAATTTCTTCTTATACCTATGATCCTATAGAAAAAAAGCCATTGTACCATTTTTATCCAAGTAGTAATATATTTTCAATAGGTACTTTTGGGTGCAATTTAAGATGTAGCTTTTGTCAAAATTGGGAAATTGCCCACTCTCAGCCTAGTATAGTAGAAATATCTGATGAGGATATTATAAAGTTAGCTAAGTCAAATTCTTCTATAGGAATAGCCTATACTTATAATGAACCTACTATATGGTATGAGTATATTTTAAATATGGCAGAAAAAATTAAAAAGGAAGGATTAAAAAATATATATATTACGAATGGTTATATAGAAAAAGAACCTCTAGAAGAATTACTTCCTTATATAGATGCTATGAATATAGATTTGAAGGCTATAGATGACGAGTTTTATAAAGAAATATGTAAAGGGCATATAAATCCAGTATTAGAAACTGTAGAATTAGCCCAAAAGAAAACAGCAGTTGAAATAACAACTCTCCTTATAGAAGGAATGAATGATTCTATGGAAAAGATTAGAGAAATTTCAAAATGGATATCTAGTATAGATAAGGATATTCCTCTCCATTTAACTAGGTATTATCCAGCCTTTAAAATGAATATTCCTCCAACTAGTTATGATTCCCTTTTAAAAGCAAAAGAAGAGGCTGAAAAATATTTAAACTATGTATATATAGGAAATGTGTGGGGAATAGATGTAAATACCTACTGTCCCAAATGCAATAAAAAGTTAATAGAAAGAAGTAATAAAGTAAAACTTACAGGGATTGAAAATGGAAGATGTATAAATTGCAATTATAGTATAAATCTAAAACATTAAGCTTATCTAATAAGCACAATTTCACTAAATATAGAATATTATATATTATGTAGGCAATAATTTAAATAAATGCTTTTTAAGGAGTTGGTTTTTTGTTCTGTACAATTTGTAAACAAAACAGTAATAAGGTCGTAAAATTTTTGGAAGTCTATCTTTGTGAAAAGTGCTTAGATAATATAACAAAAACTAGGGTAGAAGATGAAGAATATGAAAAATATATGGATGTATTTAAAGATATATTTAAAGAGTGTCAGACCTATTGAACTGATACTCTTTTTGTTTCTCTTTGTTATAATAGATATATAATATTTAAATTGAAAGGAGCAAAAAATGGATACTCCTATATTTAAAGGTCTTAAAAAGTATATAGAAGAGGAAAATATATCGTTTCACACTCCAGGACATAAGGGAAAAAATGATATTATAAATTGGAAAAAGTGTATTCCGTCCATAGATTTGACAGAAGTGGAAGGCTTGGATAATTTACAAGATCCTAAGGGAATTATATTAGAGAGCCAAAAATTAGCTGCAAAAACTTTTAAGGCAAAAGAGACATTTTATTCTGTCAATGGAAGTACAGGAGGAATATATATAGCACTATCAGCTATAACAAATCCTGGTGACAAAGTGCTAATTCAAAGAAACTGTCATAAATCTGTTTATAATGGAATTATTTTAAACAATCTTATTCCCAAATATATTTATCCAAAATATAATGAAAAATATAATATTTTAACAGGAATTAATCCATTGGATATAGAAAATAGTTTGAAGGAAAATCCAGATATAGTAGCAGTAGTTATAACTTATCCTAATTATTATGGAATTTGTAGTGACATAGAAAAGATAGTAGATATAGTTCATAAATATAATAAAATACTTTTAGTAGATGAAGCTCATGGAAGTCATCTAATATTTTCTAAAAATCTTCCTATGTCTGCACTAGAATCAGGGGCGGATATAGTAGTTCAAAGTACTCATAAAACATTGCCTAGTTTTACGCAAACCTCTATGATTCATGTAGGAACTAGCAGGGTGGATATAGATAAACTAAAAGATATGTATAATTTGTACCAAACTACTAGCCCTTCTTATATATTTATGGCTTCATTAGATATAACAAGAGCTTATATGGAAGATGTAGGAAGAAATCAATTAGAATTACATTTAAAAAACATAGAAAAATTTAGATCTCAAGTAATGGAAATAGATAGAATATCCATATTTGAAGGTGATATGGAGGATTCTACTATTAAAACAATTGATAAAACTAAAATACTTATAAATATAAAGGGAATAAAAGGGACACAATTAGAAAGCCTATTGAGGAAAAAATATAATATACAATTAGAAATGTCAGATTATTATTATGCATTGGCCTTGACTACCCTTATGAATACAGAAGAGGATTTTAATAATTTTAAAAATGTATTAGAAGATATAAGTATAAAGACAGACTACGAAGAGAAAGAAGATTTTTGCTTTAAAGAATTCAAGCCAATTGTATCAAAACCTATAAGAGAAGGTTTTTTTAGTAAAAAAGCATCCTGTAGTTTAAAAGAAAGTGTAGGAAAGGTTTCAGCAAGTTTCATAATTCCATATCCTCCAGGAGTTCCAATAATAGCACCTGGGGAGATAATAACTAAGGATATATACGAATATATACTATTTTTAAAACAAAATGATATAGAAATAGTTGGATTACTAGATTATAATAGAGAAAAGATAAATGTAGTTATATAGGAAAGGAATGACCAGTAGATGAGTGGAATATTCATAACATTAGAAGGACCAGATGGTTCAGGAAAGAGTACTATTAGTAGATTTCTTTTAGATTATTTAAAAAAAAGAAAAATAGATTTTATATTTACAAGAGAACCAGGGGGAACTCCTATTGGAGAAAATATAAGAAAAATAATACTTGATAAGAAAAATATAAATATGTCTTCTAGAACAGAGGCACTATTATATGCAGCTTCTAGAAGCCAACATATTTCAGAAAAAATAAAACCTGCATTAGATGATGGAAAGGTAGTTGTATGTGAAAGATTTGTGCTATCTAGTCTTGCATATCAAGGATATGCAAGGGGATTAGGAATAGAAGAGGTAAAAGATATAAATGATTTTGCCATAGAAGGAGTTATTCCAGATCTTACTTTATTTTTCAATGTAGACCCAGTATATGCGTTAAATAGGAAAACAAATAGAAAAGGAGGAGATAGATTAGAAAAAGAAGGGGTTAATTTTCATAGTAAAGTATATGATGGATATAAGAAGCTTATTTCTTTATATCCAGAGAAAATAAAATTAATAGATGCTTCCAAGTCAATAGAGGAGACTTTTGACCAAGTTAGAAAGGAAATAGAAAAAATACTTTAGAAGGAGGTAATAAATTATGAAACTTATAATTGCTATTGTTCAGGATGAAGATGCACCTGGTTTAGTAGAAGATTTAACTGAAAAAGAATATAGAGTTACAAAATTAGCATCTACGGGAGGATTCTTGAAATCAGGCAATACCACTCTTTTGATAGGAGTTGAAGATGATAAGGTAAAAGAAGTATTGAAGATAATAGAAGACACTTGTAAAACTAGAGAAATAACTACTTCTTTAATGACTGTGACTATGCCAGGGGATACTTATATACCTTATCCTCTAGAAGTTAAGATAGGTGGAGCTACTATATTTATATTAGATGTAGAGAAATATATTAGAGTTTAATTGGAGGGTGGTATATATGAAACTTATAATATCTATAGTTCAAGATCAGGATGTATCTAAGGTTATTAAAACACTAATGGAAAACAACCATAGAGTTACAAAATTAGCATCTACAGGAGGGTTCTTAAAATCAGGCAACACCACTCTTTTGATAGGAGTTGAAGATGAAAAGATAGATGAGGTTGTAGAAACTATAGAAGAATTATGTAGAGGAAGAAAAGTTGAAAATGGAAACGAAGATGTGGAAGTGGGAGGAGCCACAATTTTTGTTATAGACATAGATGAGTTTAAAAGGATTTAATAATGGGGGAATTTCATGGAATTTAATCATATAATAGGACATGAAAAAGTTATTCAAAACCTTAAAAATTCTATAGAAAAGGGTAGTATAAGCCATAGCTATCTATTTCAAGGACCAGAAGCAGTTGGAAAAAGGAAGGTAGCTATGGCATTTTCTAAAACCCTCCTCTGTGAAAGAGGAGGGTTAGAGCCGTGTAACAAATGTAATTCTTGTATTAAGTTTGATTCAGGAAATCATCCGGATTTTTATTTAATTAAAGAAGATGGAAATATTATAAAAAATGATCAAATAGAAGATATGATGAAAAGCATGATTACTAAACCTCTTGAAAGTAAAAGAAAGATATATATTGTAGACAATAGTTTTAAAATAGATATTAGATTGCAGAATAAACTTCTTAAGACATTAGAAGAGCCTCCTAGCTATGTAAATATAATTCTAATAAGTGATAGCATTACAAAACTTCTACCAACAATTATTTCAAGATGTGAGATTATAAAGTTTACTCCTTTGAAAGAAAAAGAAATAGCTGAATTTTTACAACAAAAACACTGTAAAAATGAAGAAGAAGCCAAATTTATTTCTTCTTTCTCTAAAGGCAGTATAGGTAAGGCTATAGACTTATCCAATAATGAAGAGTTTTTTAAAAGAAGGAACGAATTAATAAATATAATTAATACTATTCTTCAAGGGGACAAACTAAGAGCTTTTGCTTCTATAGACTTTTTTAATGAAAACAAAGATTTTATTGATGAGCTTTTAGATATCATTGTCTATTGGTTTAGAGATATTTATATATATAAGGAACTAGGAAACAATAACCTGATTATAAATAAGGACAAATTAGATTTATTATCCAATCAAGTTTTTTTATCTAAGGATAAAATAAATGATATAATAAAATATGTAGACAGAACAAGACAAAATGTAGAGAGAAGAGTAAATTATCAACTCTCAATTGAAGGAATGCTTCTTAAAATTCAGGAGGTATAATATATGGTTACAGTTGTAGGAGTGAGGTTTAAGAAAGCGGGAAAGATTTATTATTTTAATCCCGATGAATGGGATATAGAAAAAGGGAATTGCGTTATAGTAGAAACTGCAAGAGGAGTAGAGTTTGGTCATGTAGTAGTAGGTCCTAAGGAAGTAACAGAAGATGAAATAGTTCCACCTTTAAAGGATGTTCTTAGGATTGCTACAGATGAAGATTTTCAAATTCATAGAGAAAACGAAAAGAAAGCAGAAGAGGCTTTCTCTATATGTATAGATAAAATAGAAGAGCATAATCTTGAAATGAAGTTAGTAGATGTAGAGTATACATTTGATAACAATAAAGTTATATTTTATTTTACTGCTGATGGAAGAGTTGATTTTAGAGAACTTGTCAAAGATTTGGCAGCTATTTTTAGAACTAGAATAGAGCTTAGACAAATTGGGGTTCGAGATGAAGCCAAGATGATAGGAGGTCTTGGACCTTGTGGGAATCCAACCTGTTGTACTACTTTTCTAGGAGATTTTGATCCAGTTTCAATTAAGATGGCTAAAGAACAAGGATTGTCTTTAAATCCAACCAAGATTTCAGGTCTTTGTGGTAGACTCATGTGTTGTTTAAAATACGAACATGAAGTATATGAAGAGGTTCTTGAAAGATTACCAGAAGTAGGTGCATTAGTGTCAACCCCTTTAGGTGAAGGAACAATAGTAGAAGTATATACACTTTTAGAAAAAGTTAAAGTCAAAGTAAAATTAGAAGACGATACAGAAGATATATTCACCTATAGGATAGATGACATTCAAATAATAGAAGAGGATTTAGAAAGTTTAAAGGAACAAAATATAGAAAATAGTTGTAATGGTAGCTGTCAAAATAATTGCCCTATGAAAGAAATAATAAAAGAGAATAAATTAGAGGAATCAGATGAATAGCTCTTATTTGTAATAAAAAAGATAGTATTGTAGGGAATCTTGGAGAAAAATATAAAAAAGATAGTTAAATATAATTAATAAGTCTTTAATTATTCATAAATTAATGATAGAATATTATCAGTTAGGAGAGATATCTTAAGGGGGTGAACTAGATGGCTTATAAAATAAATGATTCTTGTATTAGCTGTGGTGCTTGTGCAGCAGAATGCCCTGTTGAAGCTATCAGTGCAGGAGATGATAAATACGTTATAGATCCAGAAAGATGTATTGACTGTGGATCATGTGCTAATGTATGTCCAGTAGACGCTCCACAACAAGCTTAATTTACTTAGTATAAAAAAAGACCCTAGAATAGGGTCTTTTTTAATATAGATGTCGACATATACTATATTAGATAATAAAGATGAGACAAAAAGAACCGTTCCTAATATCTTATTGGAGGTGGGAATATGGAAATAGAAAAAGATGAAAGAATAGATATTATACCTGGAAGTAATTTGAAGATAATTCAAAATAAGAAAAAATTTTCTTATGGTATGGATGCTGTACTTTTAGCTGGTTTTTCTTATGTGAAAAGAAAAGATAAGGTAGTGGATTTAGGAACAGGTACTGGGATTATACCTTTACTTTTGTACTCGAGATATAGGCCGAGTAAAATATATGGCTTAGAAATACAAAGTGAAATGGCAGATATGGCTAATAGAACTGTCCATTTAAACAAGTTAGAAGATAAGATAGAAATATTAAATACGGATTTAAAAGAAATATCTAAAGTATTTGATAAAAACAAATTTGATATAGTTACTTCTAATCCACCTTATATGAATATAGGTGGGGGAGTTATAAATAAAGAAAATAATTTTGCTATTTCTAGACATGAAATTGCCTGTACATTAGAGGATATAATAAAAACTTCTAGCTTTTTACTTAAGAATAAAGGAGATTTTTTCTTAGTCCATAGACCTTATAGGATGGTGGATATTATTTGTTTGTTGAGAAAATATAATTTAGAACCAAAGGAAATTCAATTCGTGCATCCTAAGGTTGGAGAAAAGCCAAATTTGCTTCTTTTAAGAAGTAGCAAAGGCGGAAAACCAGAACTTAAGTTTAAAAAGCCTCTATATGTATATAATGAAGATTGCAGTTATACTGATGAAATTTATAAAATTTATGGAATAGATAAGGAGAATATAAATGTTTAAGGGTACTCTTTTTATTTGTCCAACACCTATTGGCAATTTGGAAGATATAACCTTGAGAACTTTAAGAGTATTAGAAGAAGTGGATTTAATAGCGGCAGAAGATACAAGACGGACTATAAAATTACTAAATCATTATAATATAAAAAAACCTCTTACAAGTTATCACGAACACAATAGCATAAAAAAGGGTAGAGTGTTGTTAGAAAAACTTAAAAAAGGAGAAGATATAGCATTAGTTTCAGATGCAGGAATGCCAGGTATATCAGATCCAGGGGAAGACCTTATTAAAGAATCTATTGAAGAGGATATAGAAGTTGTAGTGCTTCCAGGTGCTACAGCATCTATTACTGCTTTAGTTATTTCAGGACTTTCAACGGAGAAATTCGCATTTGAAGGTTTTTTACCATCTGATAGAAAAAATAGAATTAAAGAATTAGAAAGATTGAAAAATGAAGAAAGGACTATTATATTGTATGAATCTCCCTATAGACTAATAGATTTGTTAACAGATATGAAAAAGGTTTTAGGAAATAGAAAAATTTCTATATCTAGGGAACTTACAAAGGTATATGAAGAAACATTTAGAGGTACAGTAGAAGATGGAATAGAAGAATTTAAAAAACAAAAGAAGGGAGAATTTGTTGTAATAGTTGAAGGTGGAGAGAAAAATGAAGAAAATCCCTTTGAAAAAATTTCTATAAAAAATCACTTGAAAATGTACATAGAAAAAGGTTTTTCTAAAAAGGATGCAGTGAAAAAGGTGGCTAAAGAAAGAGGACTACCCAAGAACCAAGTGTATAAAGAAAGTATTAATATATAAAAATGAATTATCCCGCCTAATAGAGGCGGGATATATTTTACTTATTAAGTTCTTCAAGGCAAGCAGGACAAATATTCTTGTTTTTAAATACTGTTACATCTTTAGCTTGTCCACAAAATATACAAGCTGGTGCATATTTTTTAAGTATAATTTGTTCCCCGTCAACATAAATTTCTAGTGCGTCTTTTTCAGCAATTTCCAATGTTCTTCTCAATTCAATTGGAATAACCACCCTGCCTAATTCATCTACTTTTCTAACAATACCAGTTGATTTCATAGCTCATTCCTCCCATTGTAAATCGACTTTTTTCTACAATTAAAATAGTACCATATATGCCAAATAAAGTCAACCTTTTTTCCGAAATAATTGATATTTTTCAAAAAAAATCACACAATGTTTATATTTATTTCATATACTTTGGTATACTTAAATATATAGCTTTGAAATGAGGTGATACTATGTATGAAATTAGTAAGGAATTGAAAGAAAAAGTAGTACAACTAAATTCCACACTATTAGAGAAATATAAGGATTTTTTTAACATGGATGAATATGAATTGAGAGATTTTATAGATGAAAATATAGGAAAGATAATAAAAATAGAAAAACTTAGTAAAGATGAACTAAATAAATGTTATAAAAATGGAGGTATTGTAGGGGTAGATGGTTCTAGAAATAGAGTTGGGGGAGCTTATCCCCATTATGTAGAAATTTATCAAGGGTTAGCTAAAAGTACCATATATGAAGAAAGTCCTATTTTTAAAGCAGATTATTATACTCCACTTTATTTAGAAGGAGAAAGAGATTTACTTAAAAAATTTGAAGAAGAAGAAAATAAGGAGGAAGCTATTAGAGATTATAAACTTTCCAGTATAGAGGTAGAAGTAGCATTAGAAGCAGTTAAAGAATTTAATCCCTATGCTATAATGATGGATGGTTCACTAATAAGATATGATATAGAATGTTTTGATAAATGGATAGAGCTTAGACAAGAATGTGAAAGGAGAAATATTGTTCTTATAGGAGTTATAAAAGACATAAAAACTTCTATTATAGGCCAGAATCTAATAGAAGAAAAACAATTGGATGTTAAAGAATTTTTATATGATAGAGAAATACTTTATGGTTTGCTTAAATATGGTGAAATAATTAAAATAGAAGACAAGGTAGCTAAAAAATCTAAGGAAGGATTTACTTCTATATTCATGAGGAGTTCAGAAGCACCTAATATTATTGGAATGGATATATTGGACAATCAAAGAGAATATTTAGATGAAATGGCAAGACTAGTCCTTTCCTTAACACCTTCTAGTAGTAGAGGAGTACCTCTATGGTTGGATATAGTAGATAGCCAGGTGAAAATATCTGATAAAATGGTGGAAGGACTTTTAGGAAACTATTTAGATAGACAAGTATTTGAAAAGTTTTTCATATCTGAAAGAGATAAGAGAACACTTTAGGGGGAGATTGTATGAAAGTTGTAGGAGTTACAACTCAGCAAGAGGTATATATTGGTTCAAAAGATAGAAACTTTAGAATAAATGAATTTTTAATCATAATGGATGAATATCAAGGCGATTTAATGGGAGAGGTAGTAGAAGCCAAAACTTATAATAGATACATACCTTTGAATATAAATGGAGATTTAGTAGATGCATCTGTATTAGAATCCTTAAAAGCTATAGGTTATAATGTAGATGAAGATACTATATATATTGCTAAGGTAAGACTTTTAAATGAAGCCCAATATCCAATAGAAACAGGTTCAGATATAAGAATACCTAAATTTAGTGAAGTTAAAGATTTAATGGTGAAATCTACAAGTGAAGAAGGATTAGTTCTTGGTGCTATTAAAAACACAGATCAGATGGAAAAAGATATGGATGAAGAATTTAAAAATCTACTTTATTTATTTGAAGATGGAAAGCTCAAAGCTCAAAAAGGTATTCCTTTTATATTTAATTTAAGATCTATGCATCAATATCCCCATATTGGTGTTTTTGGTGGGTCTGGTTCTGGTAAATCTTTTGGTCTCAGGGTAGTACTTGAAGAGCTTATGAAGCTAAATATACCTACTATAATCCTAGATCCACATTTTGAAATGGATTTCTCTGAAAGCCAAGATTATATGCCTAAAGATGAAGTGGAGGATTTTAGTGAGAGATTTAAATGCCTTCAAGTGGGATATCATGTTGGAGTTAGATTTGAGGAGTTAAATCCTAAGGATTTAAAAAATCTTTTAGATGCTTCAAGTCCTTTAACAGATGCTATGAACAATGTAGTGGATATATTATTTAAAAAGAATGATTCTTTTCAAAGTTTTCATGATAGATTAAAGATGCTTTCAGAAGCTCAGGAAGAAGGTTCTCCAGATAAAATAAGAAGAAGGATTGAAGAAAGTACAACTGATGCAGAAAAAGATGGATGGAAAATGAGAAAAGAGTTATACGAAACATATGATAAGACCTGTCCTTATAGTTCAGTAAGGGGAATTTTCTGGAGATTAAAGAGGTTAGAAAATGAGGGGATATTTTCTAATGATATACATGAAATAGAAGAAGGACTAAAGATGGGAAAGCTCATAGTCATACAAGGTAGCACTAGAATGTTGCAAGTATTTAGTACTTATCTTTTAAATAATTTATACCATAGGAGAAGGGATTTTAAAGATGCTGAATATAAGCATACTACAGCAGAGTATTTTCCACCATTTGTAATAGTTACAGATGAAGCCCATAACTTTGCACCAAAAGGCTATGATTCTCCCTCAAAGTCTATACTTAAAGAAATATCTCAAGAAGGTAGAAAATATGGGGTATTTTTAATACTAGCAACTCAAAGACCTACTTTATTAGAAGAGACTATTACTGCCCAATTAAATACTAAATTTATATTTAGAACTGTAAGGGCATCTGATATTCAGACTATAAAAGAAGAAACGGATATTACAGAGGAAGAAGCAAGGAGGTTACCTTATTTACAATCTGGAGATGTATTTATATCTTCAGCAACTATGGGAAGAACCATATATGTAAGAATTAGAGCTTCAAAAACTTCTAGTCCTCATACCGAAAATCCTTTTGATGAACTTTTAAATTATAGCAAAGAACGAGAAGATAAATTTTACAGATTAATAAAAGATAAGCTTCCTATAAATGATTCACAAATTCTTTCTACATTAGCGGAGATAGAAAAAGAAACTGGTGAAGTATTAGACATGAATCGATTTAAAGAAAGATTAGAAGGTTTAGCAGCACAGGGTAGAATTGAAAAAGTATCAACTCCATTTGGAGATATGTATAAATAAAAGTTATTATAAAGACTCTTCTTTCATATATTTTATTGGAAGGAGAGTTTTTCTATGTTAAATACTATATGGTTTTTATTAATTTCCATAGGAATAATATATTCTATATTTAATGGTACTTTAGTAGAAATAAATAATGTTATATTACAAGAAGCACAGGAAGGGGTTATGTTTTGCATAAGCATTATAGGAATTATGTCTTTTTGGCTTGGAATAATGAATATAGCAGAAGAATCAGGTCTTTTAAAAAAGCTTTCTCTTGGTTTAAGACCTATTATAAGATTCCTGTTTCCTGAAATTCCCAAGGATCATCCAGCAGAAAGATGGATTATTATGAATCTTATTGCCAATATGTTTGGGGTAGGAAATGGTGCTACAGCTTTTGGACTGAAAGCAATGAAGGAAATGAATAGTTTAAATAGGAATAAAAAAAGAGCTACCAATGCTATGTGTATGTTTTTAGTAATAAATATGTCATCTGTTCAATTAGTACCTTTAACTGTACTTAAAATTAGATATGATTATGGTTCTGTAAATCCTTCTGAGATTGTAGGTCCAGGTATCATTGCTACATCTATTTCTACCATAGTAGGAATATTAGCTGTAAAATTTCTTGAAGAGAGGTATTGATATGGATATATTTTCGTCAGCATTAATTCCATTTTTAGTGTTAATTATTCTTATTTATGGGTATATAAAAAATATTGATATATATAATTCTTTTATAGAAGGAGCTAAGGAAGGATTAAAGACTTCTTTAAAGATAATGCCTTATTTAATAGCAATTCTCGTATCCATAGGTATATTTAAAAGTTCTCAAGCTATGGACATGATTATATATATATTTAACCCTGTTATGAAGTTAATAGGGTTTCCAGAGGAAGTTTTTCCTCTTCTACTTCTTCGTCCTATATCAGGGAGTGGAGCATTAGCTGCAGTTAAATCCATAATAGAGGATTATGGACCAGATTCTTATCAGGGTAGAGTGGCTTCAATTATGGTAGGTTCTTCTGAGACAATTTTTTATACTATGGCTATATATTTTGGCTCCATAGGTATAAAAGACCATAGACATACCTTAAAGGCAGCTCTCATATCCTATATAGCATCAATTTTTGCAACTATATTCATATGCAATATATTTTTTTAAAAAAATAGACTTGGCAAGAGCCAAATCTATTTTAACAAACCTTTTTTATTCAAGAATATAGACTTTTACTGGTCTTCTTCCAAAGTTTCTAACTTGTGTACTACTAGGGAAGAATAGGTCAATTCTATTTCCTTTAATTGCACCACCTGTATCTTCAGCTACAGCAAAGCCATAATCGCTAGTACTATCAAGAGATTCAATATAAAGTTTGGTTCCTAGTGGAATAACATTAGGGTCTACTGATACTACTCCGGGTCTTACTTGAGTACCTGATGCAGTAAGCCCATAGCCTGGATCTCCTGGATTTTTTCCACAGCTTGCAAAAGATAAGTCATAAGCTGTTGCTACTACAGTAAAGGCTTTTTTATATCTCATATTGCCTTTTTTATTTACGTTTTGTGCTTTAACAGCATTTCTTCTAGTAGGAGTTCCCCCTCCTCTAGAAGCGACTTGTATAGTCTTTGGTTTTTGAATTTCTTTTGTACCTTTTTCAACTATCTTTGCTACAGGAGCTGATACTACTTCTTCAGAAATTATATCTTCTGATACTAAGTCTCCATTTTTGAAGATTTTTTTAATCTTAGTTTCCTTAACTCCATTTTTTCCTTCTTGAACAATATTTGATTTACCTTTTTCTAACTTAATATTATCTTCAACAATATTTTCAAAAGGTATGTCATCTTTTACTGTATCAATTGTTTCACTAATCTGAACTATTTCAATTTGAGTTTTAGGCTCAACCTTTTTATCTAAATCAGGATAAGTATAATCTTTGTTGCCTAATTTGATATCTAGATCTTTTAATATGTCTTTTACTATATTTTCTGTAGATTGCATTTCAGTAATCTTTTTCCCCAATTTAATTTTATAAGTTTTTGGGTTTTTGATTATAATTTCATCTCCATCTTTTAACTTAGTATCAGATTTAGGATGTAAGTATCCTCCTTCTTCTACTTTAATATCTTCTTTTTCAAGCAGCTCCCCTACTGTACCCTTTAATGTTTTCACTATAATTTTGTTTTCATCTATGCTAATAGTAATTTCTTTTGTCTCTTTCTTATAAATGCCAAAAACAAGCATGGCTGCAATAGCGAGGATAGTTAAAGTTTTCAGATGGCGATTATGAAACCCTGAATTATCTTCCATTATTTTCCCTCCTCTGGTTTGCTGTATAGTATTCTAGTTTAAATAAAATAATTTGTCAAATTTTTTGATGAGTTTTCTAAATCTTTTTTAAATTTGCAAAAAGACCCTATGAACTGCTATTATAACCAGTTTTATAAAAAGATATTCTTAAATAGTTAGAGAGTAGAAATGATTTTTCAAAAAAACTTATTGCTCTCGAATCCCATGATTTCAATGAAAACTCGAGAGCCTTATTCACAAAAGTTAAAAAGAATTTAGTTTTTTTAAGAAATATGGACCAATTACTCTATATCATCAGTATTAGACGGATTTGTAGGAATACTATCTAATTCTTCTGGCAAAACATTTTTCATCTGATTTGATTCCATAGGATAATCCATTGGGTACATATACCTTCCACATTGCCTCATACATACAGCTATACATTGCCTAACCATTGGATCCATCATAGGACAATCCATTGATGGGTCCATATAGTATGGAGGCTCATATATAGGATAGTCTGGCATATAAGGATCCATTGGATACATTGGTGGTACTACAGGCATACAAGGATCTGGGTTAATATCTGGATACATAAAAAACAACTCCTTTATTTTTTATAGTTAATAATATTATATGTATGTGGTCAAAAATGTGATAGCTAAAACCTTGACAAATTCTTTATATTGCTATATATTTACTAGATAAATAGGGTATAATTAATATATATAAGTTTTAAAAAAATATATGATTTTAATTTTATATAGATTTAATTTAAAGGTAATGATAAGAAGAGTAGGTTTAAACTTAAATTAAAGAGAGCTGGAGCAGGTGAAAGCCAGTATTTAAGAATAAACTGAAGATGGTCTTTGAACCTTGTAGCTGAATTTTAAGTAGGCTATAACGGGTTTGCAGCCGTTAAAATTGCAAGGTTATATTTATGTAACCTATTAAGGCTCTAACTGTAAAGTTTGAGCAAACTAGAGTGGTACCACGAACAAAACCTTCGTCTCTATTTTTAGAGAAGAAGGTTTTTTTATATATAAATTTAAGGAGGGAGTATATTGAAGAAGAATTATTATATAACCACACCTATTTATTATCCAAGTGACAATCTTCATATAGGTCATACTTATACAACTGTAGCAGCAGATTCTTTAAAAAGATTTAAAGAATTAATGGGCTACAATGCATTGTTTGTAACTGGAACAGATGAGCATGGACAAAAAATACAACAAAAAGCTTTAGAAAGTGGTAAGACTCCAAAAGAATATGTTGATGGAATAGTTAAGGATATTAAAAAACTTTGGGAAATCCTAGATATATCCTATGATGAGTTTGTAAGAACTACTGATATGGAACATGAAAAAGTAGTTAAAAAGGTATTTAACCAATTATATGAACAAGGAGATATATATAAATCTAATTATAATGGATGGTATTGTACACCATGTGAAGCTTTTTGGACAGAAACCCAGTTAGAAGATGGAAAATGTCCAGACTGTGGAAGGAAGGTAGAATGGACAGAGGAAGAAGCTTATTTTTTCAGATTGTCTAAGTATAGGGACGATTTAATAAAATTATTTGAAGAGAATCCAGAGTTTTTACAACCCGAATCTAGAAAGAATGAAATGTTAAATAACTTTTTAAAAGAAGGCTTAGAAGATCTTTGTGTATCTAGAACTACTTTTGATTGGGGTATTAAAGTGCCTTTCAATTCAGAACATGTAGTATATGTATGGTTAGATGCACTTCTTTGCTATATAAGTGCTTTGGGATATGGAACTAATAATGATAAGAAATTCAAAGAGTATTGGCCTTGTGATGTTCATTTGGTAGGAAAAGAAATAGTTAGATTCCATACTATCATATGGCCAGCTGTATTAATGGCATTGGATATAGAACTTCCTAAAAAAGTATTTGGCCATGGTTGGATATTGTTTGAAGATGATAAGATGTCAAAGTCCAAAGGGAATATAATATATCCAGAACCAATTATTGAACTGTATGGAGTAGATGTATTCAAATATTTTCTTTTGAGAGAATTTTCTTTTGGTCAAGACGGTTCTTTTTCTAGAGAGAAATTTTTAGTGAGAGTAAATTCAGATCTAGCTAATGATTTAGGAAATTTAGTAAGTAGAACAATAACTATGGTAGAAAAATACAATGATGGAAGTATTCCAGAGCCAATAATGCTTGGTGAATTTGATGTAGATTTAAGAGAAGTGGCTATAAATGTAGCAGATATTGTAGAAGGAAAAATGGATAAATTAAATTTCAGTGGTGCACTAGAAGAAATATGGAAGCTTATAAGAAGGACTAATAAATATATAGATGAGACGACTCCATGGATATTGGCAAAAGAAGGGCATAAAGAAAGATTAGATACTGTTCTTTATAATCTATGTGAAAGTTTAAGAATCATATCTATATTAATTAGGCCTTTCATGGAAAGGACTTCCGATGAAATAAGGAGACAATTGGGAATTTCAAATGAAGATATTTTATGGGAAGACTCTAAAAAATGGGGTATAATTGTATTTAGAGATAAGGTTAAAAAAGGTAAACCAATATTTCCAAGATTAGATATTAAAAAAGAGTTAGAAAGATTGAATAAAGCTAATGACAAGCTTATAAAAGAAAGAGCTAAAAAAAATAAGAAAGAAGAAGTGGAAAAAACAGAAGAAACAGACTATATAACTATTGATGATTTTGCTAAAGTAGATTTAAAAGTAGCAGAGGTATTGGAAGTTAAAGATCATCCAAATGCAGATAAACTATTGATACTAAAATTGAAGGTAGGAGAAGAAACAAGGCAGGTAGTATCGGGTATTAAAAAATACTATGGTTCAGAAGATTTAATAGGTAAAAAAGTAGTACTTGTAGCCAATTTAAAACCTGTTAAGTTGAGAGGAGAAGAATCTCATGGTATGATATTAGCTGCAGAGGAAGAAGGTAAACTTACATTGGTAAGTACTTTAGAAGATATACCTTCTGGTGCAAAAATTGAGTAGAGAGGTGTAAATATGCTTATAGATAGTCATGCACATTTAGATGATAAAAGATTTAACAAGGACAGGGATAGGTTAATTAAATCTTTAGAAGAAAATGATATATCCCTAGTAATTAATATAGGTGCTGATATCTCTACTAGCATAAAGTCCGTTAAACTAGCTGAAGAATATGAAAATATATATGCTGCAGTGGGGGTTCATCCCCACTCGGCAAAAGAAATGGATGATAGTACTATAGAAGTTTTAAGGGCTTTTGCAAATAGAGATAAGGTAGTAGCCATAGGAGAAATAGGACTAGATTTTCACTATGACAACTCTCCTAGAGATATTCAAAGAAAAAGATTTATTGAACAAATAAAATTAGCAAAGGAACTAGATATGCCTATTGTAGTCCATTCAAGAGATGCAGACCAGGAAACTTTTGATATTATAAAAGAGGAAGCAGCAGATGGGAAATTAAGAGGAGTTTTACATTGTTATTCTGGAAGTGCAGAGATGGCTAAAGATTATGTAGATTTAGGATTTTATATATCTCTTGCAGGTCCTGTTACATTTAAAAATGCAAGAAAACCAAGAGAAGTAGCTAAAACAGTACCAATTGATAGACTTCTTGTTGAAACGGATTCTCCATATCTTACTCCAGAGCCTCATAGGGGGAAGCGAAATGAACCACTATATGTAAGACATGTAGCAAGTATGATAGCTGAAATTAGAGGTATGAGTTTTGAAGATGTAGGAAGGATAACTAGTGAGAATACAAAGAAATTATTCAATATAGATTAAATCTATGAGGAGATGTTGTTTTGATTAAGGAAATAATAGTAGTGGAAGGTAGAGATGATATTCAAGCAGTTAAAAAAGCAGTAGAAGCAGAAATTATAGCTACTGGTGGCTATGGATTTAATGAAGAGTTTTTAGATAGATTAAAAAGAATATCTGAAAAGCGGGGAGTGATCATCCTTACAGATCCGGATTTTGCAGGAGATAAAATAAGAAGAGAAATATCAAATAATCTTAAAAATTGTAAACATGCTTTTTTACCTAGAGGAAAAGCTTTGAAAAAAGGTGATATAGGTGTTGAAAATGCTAACCCTGATGATATTCTTGAAGCGTTAAAAAATGCTAGACCTGTAGTTACAAAGAAAAGAGAAGAATTTTCTAAAGAAGATTTAATTAAATATGGTTTAGTTGGAATGGAAAGTTCAAGAAAGAGAAGAGAATACCTTGGCAAAATACTAGGTATAGGATATGCAAATTCTAAGCAGTTTTTAAATAGGTTGAATAATTATGGAGTTAGTAGAAGAGAGTTTTTAGATGGTGTAGAGAGGATGAATAGGGAAGATGGATAAAAAGAAACTTTATTCCCCTAGCTATATAAGGGAGATCATGAGTAAATATAATTTTAAATTTTCTAAAAGCCTAGGACAGAATTTTCTCATAGATGGAAATATTTTAAGGAAAATATGTGAAGAAGGACAGGTGTCTAAGAAAGATGATATATTAGAAATAGGCCCTGGAATAGGTACTCTTACAGAAGAACTTAGTTCTAGAGCTAATAAAGTAGTGGCAGTAGAGCTGGATAAAGCTTTAATACCTATATTAGATGAGACGTTGAAAGATTGCTATAACGTTGAAATAGTATCAGGAGATATTTTGAAAATAGATTTACCTAAATTATTTAAGGAGAAATTTAAAAATGAAAATATAAAAGTTGTAGCCAATCTTCCCTATTATATTACTACTCCTATAATTGGAAAGCTTTTAGAAGATGAATTGGATATAGATAGTATATTAGTCATGGTACAATATGAAGTAGCAGAAAGAATGAAGGCTAGTCCAGGAACTAAAGATTATGGTTCCTTGTCAGTATTTGTTCAATACTATACAGAACCCGAAATAATCTTTTCTGTTCCTAAAACTGCTTTCATGCCTAGTCCCAATGTAGATTCTGCTGTTATAGAGCTTAAAATTAGAAAAGAGAAACTAGAATTAGAAAACAGAGAAAGATTTTTTAAAGTAGTGAAAGCTGCCTTTTCCCAAAGGCGAAAAACCATATTAAATTCTCTTTCATCAGGATTGAAAATAGAAAAAGATATTATAAGAGATACACTTGATAAATCAGGTATAGATTCTAAATTAAGAGCAGAAAATTTAACAATTGAAGAATTTTCAAAGATTAGTGCAATATTACCTCCCTTTAACATATATTAATAATAGGATTTAAAAAGGGGGGTTTCTCTTGTCTGAAAGTTTCGTATACACTAGAAAGTTTTTTATTTTAAAAGAAGAGTTTACTAATATACAAAGAATAAGGCCTAAAGGACATGGATTATTGGAAGCAAGAGAAAATATTGGGAAAATAAGCATAAATGTAGATAAAGGAGAAAAAGAAAGTAGCTATACCATCTATTTAGTTGGGTTAGAAAAAGGAGATATTATAGAAGTAAACTTAGGTAGAATTATTACTAATAGTAGAGGAAAAGGAAGATTTGAGAAAAAATTTAATCCAAGAAATATAGAAAGGTCTAATTATTCTATTGACAAATTCAATGCATTGGTTATAAGGAAGGGTATAAATGTATTGTTGACAGGTTATATTAATAAGGACAATGGAGTAGTAGATCAGTATATTTCTGACTTAACAGATGAAAGAGAAATGCTAGATGAAGGTAAAGAGGAAATATCAGAAAAGTTAGATGAGAAGGAAGAATTAGAAGAAAATTTGAAAGAAGTAGAAGAAGAACCTGAAATATTTATGGAAAATTCTCCTCTAGATTATGAAGAAAAGTTTGAGGAAATCAATGTGGAAGATACTGATGATGATTATAAAGAAGATAATGTAGAAGAAAATGAGAAAGTAGAAAAAATAGAAGAAGAGCTTAAAGAAGATAATGTAGAAGAATTTATAGAAGATATTGATAACGACTATAAAATGAATAATGTAGAAGAAAATGAGAAAGTAGAAGAAATAGAAGAAGAGCTTGAAGAAGATAATGTAGAAGAATTTATAGAAGATATTGACAACGACTATAAAATGAATAATGTAGAAGAAAATGAGAAAGTAGAAGAAATAGAAGAGGAGTTTGAAGAAGATAATGTAGAAGAATTTACAGAAGATATTGATAAGGACTATGAAATGAATAATGTAGAAGAAAGAGAGAAAGTAGAAGAAACAGAAGAGAAGTTTGAAGAAGATAATATAGAAGCATTTACAGAAGGTGCTAATGATGACTATAAAGTTGATAATGTAAAAATAGACAAGGAAGTAGAAGAGATAGAAGAAGAACCAATAAAAGAATTGGAATTTGAAAAAGCTGAAGAAGATATAAAAATTGAACCTAACTATGATCAAAATCACATAGAATATATGAAAAGACTAGATTATAAAGAACAAATGTCTGAATATATATTAAGTATTTTAAGATTTTTTCCATATGTAAATCCTTTTAGAATAGAATTAAAAGGTTATGACTGGTGGGAGATAAATTATGATGGAGGAAACATACACAGAGGATTTTTACCTTTTTATAATTATTTATTTAATACTTATGATAATTATCCTTTTATGCAAGAAGTTGCTACTTGCCATGCACTAATAAAAAAATATAGTCATTATTTATTTGGAATATATAGAGATGAAAAAGAAATAAAATACTATCTTTATGGTGTGCCTGGAAGGTTTGATTCATTAGAACATCCTTTTAGAGGAGTAACAGGATTTAATACTTGGTATGAGTCTGAAAATGGCTTTGGCTATTGGATTATGTATATAGATCCACTGATGAGAAAAGTTATTTATCCATTAAACCCTATGACACCACCATATTAGCAAAGTATGGTATAATAATATACATATAACCTTTTTTGAAAGGGGGATAGACTGCAGTTTTGCAGTATAAAAAATTGAAAAAAACTAAAGAACCTAAGAAAATATGTGAAGTGAGTGCAACAAATGATGACAAATTAGAAAAAATAAAAAATAGTATGATAGAAGAACAGAAAATAAAGCTTCTTTCTGAAATTTTTAAAGCATTGTCAGATCCTACTAGACTTAAAATAATATATGTTCTTTCAAAGAGTCCTCTATGTGTATGTGATATAGCTCAACTTTTGGACATGACTCAATCAGCCATATCTCATCATTTAAGGATGCTTAGAAATTTAAATTTAGTTAAGTTTAGAAAAGAAGGTAAAATGGTTATATATTCATTAGATGATCATCATGTATTAGAACTATTTAGCCAAGGACTTGATCATGTTAATCATCAGTAATAGCAAAAAAATGAGGCTAAATACTTTTCCTCATTTTTTTGCTATATTCAATATGAGATTTCTTTGAGACAATTTGTATAGCTTCAGCAACTTTTGCAAGTACAGATATTTTTCTTTGTCTATCTAAAAGAAAGGCTTTTTTTTGACTTTCATCTGTAGAAGATAAAAAGTACACTGGAGGCAGATTGTTAAGTGCAATAGATTTAATATCATTTAAACAATCATCACAGGTACAAATATCATAATCCTTGATAACATCATCAATGGTTTCTGATACTAGTATTTCCATATAATTTTTTACCATTAGATCCCAACCTTTCTACAATGGTACTTTAATATTATAACATATAATGCTTAAGAACTACAAACAATAGGAAGAAAGACCTATATTATTTTATTTTTAGTTGATTAAATATACATTTATCGGGTACTATAAAAATAACCGATATAATATTAGGGTAAAATTGTGAGAGGAGATTTGGAAATGAAAAATATAACTATTTATACCGCTAATGCATGTCCTTATTGCATTAAAACAAAAGAATATTTTTTGAAAAAAGGTATAAAATATGATGAAAAGAATGTTCAAGAAAACTCTCAAGCAAAACAAGAATTATTGTCTATGGGATATCGCACAGTTCCAGTAATATTAATTGATGACGAAGAAATAGTAGGATTTGATAAGTCTAGAATAGATAGGGCTATAGGTTAAAAATAGCCTTGACAAAGATACCCATAGGGGGTATAATGTATATAGAAAATAAAAGGAGGAATTTTAAATGGCAAATGTAACAGTTTATTCAACAGACACATGTCCACATTGTGTAGCAGCGAAAGACTATCTTTCCCAAAACGGGGTATCATATACAGAAAAAAATGTTCAAAGAGATGTAAATGCTAGAAAAGAATTAATGTCTATGGGACATATGGGAGTTCCAGTAATATTAGTTGATGGAGAAGAAATTGTAGGATTTGACAGAGCAAGATTAGATGAGCTACTTAATCTATAATGAATAATAAAAGGTGAGAGATAGAGAAAAAGGAGGGGTTGATGAACCTTTCCTTTTTTTCTTTTAATGTAGATTTGTTAATGAAAAAGGGTAAAATAATAATAATATAAAGCATAGGGGGTATTATTGTGAAAAAAATTATTAATAATCCTAAGAATGTTGTAGATGAGATGCTCAATGGAATTGCTAAAGCCCATCCAGAACATTTAAGGAGGCTAGAAGGGTTTGATGTGTTAGTAAGGAAGAACTCACCAGCAAAAAGAAAAGTAGCTCTTGTAAGTGGTGGAGGAAGCGGACACGAACCATCTCATGGAGGATTTGTAGGAGAAGGTATGCTAGATGCAGCAGTAGCAGGAGAAGTATTTACATCACCTACTCCAGATCAAGTATTTGAAGCTATAAAAGCAGTAGGTGGTGAAGAGGGAGTACTTTTAATAATAAAGAATTATTCTGGAGATGTAATGAATTTTGAAATGGCTAAAGATATGGCAGAAATGGAAGGAATAAAGGTAGAAACCGTAGTTGTAAATGATGATGTAGCAGTAGAAGATAGTACTTATACTACAGGAAGAAGAGGAATAGCTGGTACAGTCTTAGTTCATAAATTGGCTGGCGCAGCAGCAGAAAAGGGAATGGATTTAGAAGATGTAAAAAGAGTTGCAGAAAAAGTCATTGCAAACACTAGATCTATGGGAATGTCCCTCACTCCATGTATAGTACCACAAGCAGGAAAGCCTAGTTTTGAGTTGGAAGAAGATGAAATGGAAGTGGGGTTGGGTATTCATGGAGAGCCAGGAATTTATAAAAGAAAGATAATGAATGCAAATGAGATTACAAAACTACTTTTAGATAAAATATTAGAAGATATAGAAATTGGAGAAAAAGAAGAGGTAGCAGTATTAGTTAATGGTTTAGGTGGAACTCCCCTCATGGAGTTGTATATTGTAAATAGAGAAGTACATGAGTTGTTAGAGGGAAAGAACATTAATATATATAAAACATTGGTTGGAAACGTAATGACCTCATTGGAAATGGCAGGTTTTTCAATTACTGTATTGAAGCTAGACGAAGAATTAAAAGAACTTTTAGATTTTAAAGCAAATACACCAGCCCTTAAAATAGTTTAAAATTTAAATAACAGTAAAGAGGTGATATTTTGATAACATCAGATATATTATTAAGAATAATAGAAAATATGGTCAATACTATAAAAGAAAACAAAGATTATCTTACAGAATTAGATGCAAAAATAGGAGACTCAGATCATGGTATCAATATGGATAAAGGCTTTAGTGCAGTATTGGAAAAATTACCAAGTTTAAAAGAAAAAGATTGTGGAACTATTTTAAAAACTGTAGCTATGGTTTTAATTTCTAAAGTAGGTGGTGCTTCAGGACCACTGTATGGAACAGTCTTTCTGAAGGGAGCAGCAGTAGTACAAGATAAGATGGAAATAAATGAAGAGGATGCAGTAGCTATATTTGATGAGGCTATAAAGGGTGTTAAAATGAGAGGAAAAGCAGAAAAAGGGGATAAAACTATGTTAGATGCTTTGATTCCTGCTTATGAAGATTTTAAAGATTCTATTGAAAATGGAGAAGATATAGTGAAGGCATCTTATAATGCTCAAAAAGCAGCCTATGAAGGTGTAGAGTACACAAAAGAAATAATTGCTAAAAAAGGAAGGGCTAGTTATTTAGGAGAAAGAAGTATAGGACACCAGGATCCAGGAGCTACCTCTAGTTACTTATTGTTAAAAACTATATGGAAAACATTAGATGAAATTTAGTTATATTTAGAGGAGGTTAGAAATGGTAGGAATTGTTATAGTTTCTCATAGTAGTAAGATATCAGAAGGTGTAGTTGAATTAAGTAGCCAAATGGCTGGAGATGTGAAAGTTTTATCGGCAGGTGGAACAGATGATGGAAGAATAGGTACTGATGCCATTAAAATAAAAGAATCAATAGAAAAGGCAAATGATGGAGATGGAGTTTTAGTATTTGCAGATTTGGGAAGTGCAGTGATGAATGCTCAGCTTGCAATAGATATGTTAGATGAAGATTTACAAAAAAAAGTACTAATAGCTAATGGACCTATAGTAGAGGGTGCTGTAGTAGCTGCAGTTCAAGCATCTATAGGAAATAATTTAGAAGAAGTAAAGCAGTCAGCAGAAGAAAGTAAAAATATGAATAAAATATAAAATTTTTAAGAAACTAAGGAGGAGCATATGCTCCTCCTTTTGACATTTCTTTTTTATTGATTCAAAGCTTCTAGAAGATGGTTTAAGTCTAAACCATGAACCATAGCAGCTTCTTCTAAAGATTCCATTTGACTTGATGGACATCCAACACATCCCATGCCAAATCTCATAAGAATTTCTACAGCTTCAGGTTTTTGACGGATTAACTCACCAATTAGCATATCTTTTGTTATTTCCACTTTTAAAACCCTCCTTTTTAAAATCCTCTTAAGAGTATCTTAACATATATTTTATACCCATTGTAACATTATTATATCATTATCTAATTTAAAAAAATTAACCAATTGTATAAAAAAATTAATAATGGAGAACATTATAAAAGGAGGTGATTTAATGGATAATAATGATAATAATAAAGATAGAAATAGAGATACCAAAACTAGAGACGACAACACTAGTGCTGTAGGTGAAGTATTGTTAAGGATTCTTATTACAGCTATAGTAATAGGAATAGCAGCTTTATTAACTCCTGGATTTAGAATAAATGGATTATGGAGTCTTATTTTAGCGTCAGTTGTTATTGCATTATTGGATTATTTAGTTCAGAAGATTGCAGGTGTAGATGCTTCGCCATTTGGGAGGGGACTTACAGGTTTTATTGTTGCTGCAATCATTTTATACGTTACCAAGTTCATTGTTCCAGGATTTAATATATCAGTTTGGGGAGCTATAATAGGAGCTCTAGTTATTGGTATACTAGATGCTATAATTCCAGGAAGAGCTATGTAATAAAATCCTCTAGCCAATATTGGCTAGAGGATTTTCTATTGGTAGAATAAAAAATCTTGACTTATTTAAAATAGTATTATATCATATGCTTAAAGATACCACTACAGGGTATATGTAAAACAATATGGAAAAGGAGGAATTGTTATGTCTATAGAGATAACTCAAGAAGCTTCAAAGGAACTTAGAAAATTTTTAGAGAAAAAACATGATATAAATAAATACCTTAGAATTTATGTTGCAGGTTTTGGTTGAGGTGGACCAAGTTTTGGTATAGCTCTGGATGAGCAAAAAGATGAAGATGAAGTAATTAAAGTAGATGATTTTACTTTCTTATTAGATGCGGATATGGTTAATAATTTTAGTGATTTTACAATAGATTATTCTAATAGCTGGTTGAGAAAGGGCTTCCAAGTAAATGCTGGCAGAGGAGGACCTTCTTGTTAAAAAATAAAAAAAGGTAGGCAATGCCTACCTTTTTTGTTTTTTGGGCAAAAACCCATTTAATTATATAATTAGTAGTATATAATTAAAGAAAGGAAGAAAAATATAATTTACAGAAGGAGGAATTCTAATTGGATAAAAAAGATATAATTGAAGCATTAAAAAAAGTTTATGATCCAGAACTGAATAAAAATTTAATTGAGCTAAATATGGTAAAGAATATTTCGGAAAAAAATGGAAAGGTTAAAGTAGAAGTTGCTTTAACTACTATGGCATGTCCTATGAAGAATACAATGAAAGATGATATAGTAAATGAGCTTTCTTCTCTAGACGGAGTGAAGGAAGTAGAAGTCGAATTTGGTGAAATGACAGATATAGAAAAACAAAGTATTTTTGGGAAACCAGAAAGTCTTAATAATTTTCAAAATACAACTGTATTAGCTATTGGAAGCGGAAAAGGTGGAGTAGGAAAGTCTACAGTAACTGCTAACTTAGCTGTTACTTTAAGTAATATGGGGTATAACGTAGGTTTAATAGATGCAGATATATTAGGATATAGTATTCCACAAATAATGGGCATAAAGGAAGAAAAAATTACAGTAGTAGATGAAAGTATTATTATTCCAATTTCAGTAGAAGGTGTAAAGGTTATGTCCATGGGAAATTTAGTAGGAGAAGATGAGGCCTTGGTTTGGAGAGGTCCTGTGCTTTCTGGAGTTTTAAATCAGTTTTTAACGGAAGTATATTGGGGAGATTTAGATTATTTATTATTGGATTTGCCACCAGGAACTGGAGATATACCTCTAAGTATTATGCAAGAAGTTAAAGAAGCTAAATTTTTAATAGTTACTACACCACAAGTTACAGCAAAGGGAGTAGCAAAGAGATTAGGAATTATGGCCAAGAAAACAAATACAGAGATATTAGGGGTTATAGAAAATATGTCTTATTTTATCTGTGATAATTGTGATGAAAAGCATTATATATTTGGTAGTGGTGAAGGAGAAGCTTTAAGCAAGGAATTAGAAGTAGATTTTTTAGGAGAAATACCTCTTCTTAAAGAAATAAGGATAGGAAGTGATAAGGGAGTCCTAATTACTAAAGACTTAAATTCAGAAATAGGGCAAGTTTATAAACAAATTAGTGAAAAAATTATAAAAAAAAGTTAAAAAATCCTTGAAAAAACATATAAATTATCATAATCTATGTATATAGCATATTATATTCATTCCTGAGGAAGACTTTTATTAAGAGAGGTGATGGTTATGGATTCAGGACCCTTATCGGAGAAGATAGAATTAGGACAAAAACTGTATATTAAGGGAAGAACCATAATCATTATCTCTGATTGTGGCTCTTCTGAGGGGGGATAAAATTGAAAATTAACGAAAAAAGATTTGTACAATTATTGAACAATAAAGAATATATTCAGCTTAGAAAAGAGCTTCTACAATTAAATGCTATAGATATAGCGGAAGTATTGGAAGAAATAGACATTACGGTAGCCTTAATGTTATTTAGAATGCTTCCCAAAGATATAGCAGTTGATGTTTTTTCTTATTTTCCTAGAGATAAACAAAAAGAAATAATAGATAGTATTACAGATAAGGAATTACAATATATTATAGATGAGTTAAATTTTGATGATATGATAGACTTACTAGAAGAAATGCCTGCTAATGTAGTGAAGAAGATTTTGTTAAAATCCAATTATGATGAACGTAAATTAATAAATCAATTTTTAAATTATCCACCAGATTCGGCTGGAAGTTTAATGACTATAGAGTATGTAGATCTTAAAAAAGAAATGACTGTTAAAGAATCTTTAGATCATATAAAAGAAATAGGACTTACAAAGGAAACAGTTTATACATGTTATGTAACAGATTCCAATAGAAAATTAGAAGGATTGGTATCTTTAAGAAACCTTGTAGTAAGTGAAGGGGATAAAAAAATAAAGGATATAATGAATGAGGATGTAATATTTGTAAATACTCATGATGATCAAGAAGTAGTAGCAGATGTATTTAAAAGATATGGTTTTTTAGCTCTTCCAGTAGTGGATAAAGAAAATAGACTTACAGGAATTATAACTGTTGATGACATAATGGAAGTAATAGATCAGGAAAATACAGAGGACTTTCAAAAAATGGCTGCTATGGCTCCATCAGAAGAAAAATATCTTGAAACTAATATTTTTACTTTGGCAAAACATAGGATAGTTTGGCTTTTGGTGCTTATGATTTCAGCGACATTTACAGGAAATATTATAAGAAGGTATGAAAATGTACTTCAATCTACTGTGTTATTGGCTTCTTTTATACCTATGCTTATGGACACTGGTGGAAATTCTGGAAGTCAATCTTCTACATTAGTAATAAGAGGTTTGGCTTTAGGAGAAATAAAGTTAAGGGATGTAGGTAAGGTTATATGGAAGGAATTTAGAATAAGTATTATTGTAGGTTTAGTGCTAGGTTTTACTAATTTTTTAAGAATATATTATTTAGAAAAAGTGAATTTTCATATAGCATTAACAGTTTCAATAACTTTAGTTGTAACTGTAATAATTTCGAAAGTTATTGGAGGTATATTACCTATACTAGCTAAAAAAATGAAGATTGACCCTGCTATAATGGCAGGTCCACTTATTACAACAATTGTAGATGCTTTAAGTTTGTTTGTTTATTTCTATATAGCTAGTTCTATATTAAGCATATAAAATGTTTGAAATTATTTTATTATGTAGTAAATCAGGATAGTCGATGATTGGTTAAATGCCAGGCAATGCAGCCTGGCATTTTTGATATTTTAATTGATATCAATGTACTATTGAAATTGCTCAAAAAAATAGATAAAATGTATTCATATATTCATTTCGAGTATTAGGAATTAGTTGTAAAATAAATACTGGGGAAAAACATCTATAATATAGATGTTAAGTAGATGGTAAATATTAAAAATAAACTTCTTTCCTGAAAAAAGGAAAAATACTCAATATTTTAAAATGCTTATAGTTAAACCTGCACTTTTACTATCCCTAAATCAGCATTTACTTGGCATATTAATTGCGTAACTACTTATTAGAAACTTATTATAATTTCTAAATCCACTTAAAGGAAAATTTAATACTTGGTTTTTAGCATAAGGAAGAATTTGTACAAGTTATATTATTAAATAATTTTATTTTATTATAAAAATTAAATTAGAGGGGGAAAACACATGATTAACTTTATTTGGGCAGGACTTTTAATATCTGGATTTATTGTAGGTATTATTAATGGAAATGTGGATGCAGTAACAAATGCAGCTATTGAATCAGCAAATACGGCAGTAGAACTTGCAATAGGATTAGTTGGTGTTATGGCGTTATGGTTAGGAATTATGAAGATTGCAGAAGAATCAGGACTTGTAGAAAAATTAGCTAAGGGTTTAAAACCTATTACTTTAAAACTATTTCCTGATGTACCTGCAGATCATCCTGCTATGGGAGCTATGGTTATGAATATGGCAGCTAATATACTTGGATTGGGAAATGCAGCTACTCCTTTAGGACTTAAAGCTATGCAAGAGCTTCAAGAATTAAATCCTAAAAAGGATACAGCTACAGATGCTATGGTTACTTTTTTAGCAATTAATACATCGTCTATTACTTTAGTACCAGCTACTTCAATAGCTATATTGGCTTCAGCTGGAGCTAAGACTCCAACAGAAATAATAGGGCCTACAATAATAGCTACTACAGTCTCAACAGTAGTTGCCCTTGTTGCAACAAAGTATTTAGGCAAGCTTCCTAAATATCAAGTTGATTATAGCGAAGACTTAGAAAGTGAAGATGCTAAATAAATTAAAATATAAGGAGGAATTTACAATGTTTGTAAAGGTAGTAGAGGCTATTTCTAAGTATGCTATTCCTTTTATATTCTTAGGGATTACTATATATGGATTGTTTAAAAAAGTTTCTGTTTATGAAGCTTTTACAGATGGAGCTAAGGAAGGTTTCACTACAGGAGTAAGGATCATTCCTTATCTTGTAGCAATGTTAGTGGCTATAGGAGTTTTTAGAGCTTCAGGAGCTCTGGAATTATTAACTAAGGTTTTAAGTCCTATAACTAATGCTATTGGAATGCCAGGAGAGTTATTACCTATGGCACTTATGAGACCTCTTTCTGGTGGGGGAGCACAAGGAGTAATGAGTGAACTTATTACAACCCATGGACCAGAGTCTTTAATTGGTAGAATATCTGCAGTTATGATGGGATCTACTGAAACAACCTTTTATGTATTGGCGGTTTATTTTGGAGCAGTATCAATAAAGAAATCAAGACATGCATTATCAGCAGGATTACTTGCAGATTTAGCAGGTCTTTTAACTGCAGTTTATGTTTCTAGATTGTTCTTTGGTGCATAATTGGAGGGATATTTCATGATTAGACCGAAAGTTTTAAAATTAGGAGATACAATAGGTATTATATCTCCATCTAGTCCTACATCTAAGGAAAACGTTAATAAAGCAGAAGCAAAATTAAAGGAAATGGGTTTTGAAGTAAAGATGGGAAAGAATTTGTATAAGACTTATGGCTATCTTGCAGGTTCAGATAAGGAGAGAGCTGAAGATTTAAATAATATGTTTATGGATGAAGAAGTTGATGGAATTATATGTATTAGAGGTGGATATGGAGCGCCTAGAATATTAGAATTATTAGATTATGAAGGAATTAAAAATAATCCTAAAGTATTTGTAGGCTATAGTGATATTACAGCTTTACATATAGCTATAAATCAAATATGTAATTTAGTTACCTTTCATGGACCTATGGTTTCATCTAATATGATAGATGATTTTAGTGAGTTTTCAAAGGACAGTTTATATAGAAATATTTTAAATAATGAAGCTATAGGACTTGTGGAAAATCCTAAAGGAGAGGAAATTGAAATTATTAATAGAGGAATTTCAGAGGGAGAAATTGTAGGAGGAAATTTATCTTTAATTGCTGATACATTAGGTACTCCTTATGAAATAGATACAAAGGATAAGATTCTTTTGATTGAGGAAGTAGGAGAAGAACCTTACAATATAGATAGGATGCTTACTCAACTTAGATTGGCAGGTAAGTTAGAAGAAGCAAGTGGTATAATACTTGCTGATTGGAATGACTGTGAAGCTGAGTCTGATGAATATGATGATAGTTTAACTTTGATGGAAGTATTTAAGGATATAATTAAGCCAATAGGAAAGCCGACTATATACAATTTAAAGTCAGGCCATTGTAAGCCAATGATTACTATTCCATTAGGAGTCAAAGCTAAACTTAATGCAAATAAAGGGGAGTTATATATATTAGAAAGTGGAGTAAAATAAGTATATTTTTAAAAACTAGTGCTAATATGTGGATTTTAAGATAATAGGCTTCTTTTCCAAAAGCTTTGAATCAAAAATTTTTTAAGTCAGTCCTACTATCTTAAAATTTTACAATTATACAATTCTTTTAGCATAGTGCCAGTCCACGGATTTTAAGGTATTAGTTCTTTCTTCCGAAAAAGCTTTGGAGAAAATAGGACTCAGTTTTTGACAAAACTCTATCGCAAATGATGGTTATTTGCTAAATTGATTAAAAATCAATTTCACGGGTTTTGTGAAAAACTTCGTCTCTATTTTCTACCCAAAGACTTTTTAAGTCAGCAGACCTAATAACCTTAAAATCCTAGAGATATATCTTTATTTTCAACTGTATTTATTCTAAGAGTACAATATTAGAGCAAATAGAGATAAAAGATGAGTGACTTAAAAAAGTTTTGCTATGAAATAATCTGAATAAAATAGAAAATGCGTTAAGAATTTTTCATTGTTTGAGCGAAGCGAGTTTGAAAATATTTAGCATTTTCTATTTTATGAAGATACTATTTTATCAAAACTTTTTTGGAGCGAATTTTTTTCTCTATTTGCTAGTATGGCACTATGTGAAAAGAAAGTGTACATTCTATTATCTCAAAATATACGCTAGTACTAATTTTAAATAATAAATAACTGCCTTGAAATAAATTAATTTATTTCAAGGCAGTTATTTATTAAATTTTATATTTTTCAAGTTCTTTTCCAAATTGTTTAGAAACCTTTTTAAATTCACTAATATTCTTAGTCATTTTTTCAATTTCTTCTGTGTAAGTAATTATGTTTGCACTTACTTCTTCTGATGAGGCAGAATTTTCTTCAGCAATGGCAGCTAAAGATTCAATATTTGATGAAATTTTATTTAAGGATTTGCTTTCATTATTCAACTCACTAATTAACTCAATAATTAAATCAGATACACTTTTTATAGATAAAACTGTTACATAATCTTCACTAGCAATATTGGAAAGGGTTTCATTTTCTTTTTCTAGTATAGAATACTGATCTTCAATTTCCTCTACTAATTCATGAATTTCTTCAATGAAAGTTTCTAAGTTATTATTAATACTTTTGACTGCTGCTTTAGAATTTTTAGCTAATTCTCTTATTTCCATAGCTACAACTGTAAAACCTTGTCCATATTCTCCGGCTCTGCTAGCTTCAATACTAGCATTTAAGGCTAATAGGTTAGTTTTATCAGAAATTTCTTCTACAGTTTCTACAATATTATTTACATCTCTAGCCCTAGATTGAAGTTTTAAACCACTTTTTTTAAGCAAAGAAAATTGATTAAGAATATTGCTCAATTTATTTGAAGTATTTTTTAAATCTTCATATCCATCATTTATTCTTTCTACAGTTGTCTCTAAATCTTCTTTTCCTTTATTTTCTTTATCAACTACATTATTTAAAGAGTCAATACTTTTATTTAACAAGTAAGCAGAGTTTTCCGTTTCATCAGCTTGATTTACTGCACCTTCTGCAACTTGTTCTACTACATGGGATATTTCTTGAGATGTATAATTCATATTTTGGGATATCTCATTAAACTTATTTGCAAATACATTTAGTTCATCAGTAGTTCCTTTATATCCCACAAAATCTGATTTTAATGTTTTTTTAACATCATTAATTTTTAAATTAATTTCTTCAAAGAAATCTTTTGTAGAAATATTAGAGTATATAGAAAAATTTCTATTTGCCATACCTTCCAAAGACTTAAGTATTTTATCTTTAGGTAGAAAAAGGGCTTTGCTAATAGTATAAGGTACAAGGAATGTTAAGAGTAAAGTAATAGGTATAATAATACTTGTTTTTAAGAAGTTTGTACCTATAATATAAGGAATACCTATAAATATTAAAGAACCTAATCCTATTTTTAGTTCTAAATTTTTAGCAAATCCAAAAGAAAAAAAATTATTAATTCTATAATCCCTATTTTCATAAATTTTTTCAGGAAAAGTTATATGTAATTTAATAAATTCTTCTCTTTTTTCTACTGTTTTTATCTCTATTTCTTCTCCAAAATAATTACTAGCTCCTTCTAACATTCCTTGAAAATATCCAAACATTCCTCTAGGAGATGAATAAGTCATAGCTGCCTTATAACTTCCTATAGGTTCAATATTTAAAATAGGAGGTTTTGCTCCCGGAATTTTCTTGGTAACTACAATATGAATATCATACATAGCTTCCAAAAAAGAGTAAAGATTATCATATCTAAAAAAAGTTGGATAATCTTGTGAGAAAGTTTTAATATTATTTTTTCCCATTTCCCTCCAAATTTCAATAGAAGGCTTGTCCAATTTTTTAGTCATATATTCTATAATACCTATAGCCTTTTCATCTTTGATATCTTCTGTAGGGGTAAATACTTTTTTAGGATTTATACCTACATACTCCATTGCCTCATTGGTTAATTCATTTCCATAAAGTTTTCTACAAGTTTTTATCCAAGAAGAGACTATTGTTCCCTTCAAGTGATCACCTCCCCGTAATAGTAATAATTATATCATAATATTCACTTATAACTATGTATTTTCATAAGATATAGTAGTAATTATTTTAAAAAAAAGGGGGAATGGAATATGGATGAAGATTTTTTAATTAGTTTTTTTGATCCAGAAAAAAAGTTAACTATTAAAAAACCCCTTGAAGAAATGGTTAAGATATTACTTCCTTCTCAAATAGACATAAATTTTAATTTAGAATCTTTAAAAGCACAGGCAGTGATAATAAGGACTAATTTAATTAGAAATTCCTTAAAAATAGATGGCAAAGGATGTAATAAATATAAGGGTGTAGACTTATGTAAAAGTAATCATTGTTATGAGTTTAACTACCTAGAAGAATTCAAAGATATTTGGGAAAATAATTTTAATAAAAATATTAAAAAAATAGAAAAAGTAGTTAAAGAGACGGAAGGAAATATTCTCATTTTAAAGGGCAAACCTATTATAGCTGCATATCATAATACCTGTGGAGGTAGCACTGAAAATTCAGAAAATGTTATAAAAAATAAAGTAGTTTATTTAAGAAAAGTCTTATGTGATTATTGTATAGATTCGCCTAATTGGCATGGTAGTAAAAAATATTTTATAGAAGAAATTGAAAAGGCTTTAAATATAAATTTTCCCAAAGACTATTCTCTTAAAAAAGGTGAGATTGATGGATATATAGACAATATAATAAGAGATGAAGAAGGTAGAGTTAAAAAAGTTACTATAGGAGGGGAAGAATTTACAGGAAAAGAAATAATGGAATTATTAAATTTAAATTCCACTAGGTTTTATATATCTCCTATCTCAATAGAAATTGTATCAAGAGGCAAAGGGAGTGGATTAGGTTATTGTCAATACGGAGGAAATGAGATGGCTAAAAGAGGCTATTCCTATAGAGAAATATTGGATTATTACTATACAGGAGTCAAAATTGAAAATTATGTTCTTCCAAGTATAAAAAAACCATTAATGGGAAAAATAATACTAATAGATCCAGGACATGGAGGAGAAGACTTTGGACATATAGGGAGCAATGGTTTAAAAGAAAAAGACATTGTTTTATTAGTTTCAAAAAAGCTAAAAATCAAATTAGAAGAATTAGGTGCAAAAGTTTATTTAACAAGAAGTAAAGATGAAGATATACTATTAAATAAAAGAGCAGAAATGGCTAATCATATTAGGCCAGATTTTTTTATATCTTTCCATATGGATTTCTTTGCTAATTCCAATAATAAAGGCTGTAAAGCATATGTTTTTAAAAGAGATGAAAAAGAAAGGGAACTAGGAGATACAATATTAGAGGAAATAAATAAAAATATGAAAATAGTAAACAAAGGAGTTAAAGAAGGAAGATTTTTCTTATTGAAAAATGTAAATGTTAATGCTCTTCTAATAGAATTAGGATATTTATCTAATAGGGAAGAAGAACTAAACTTTTCAGATGAAATTTTTATAGAAGAATTAGTAGAGTCTATAAAAAAAGGTTTTTTGAAATATTTTGAATACTAATTCTTTGCTAAAATAGATTGACAATAATGTATATTCATAGTATAATAAAATTTTATTTGACAAAATTAAACTCCTATGGTATAATATCTTCTATGAGTGTCTAATCGCACTTCTTCTACCTCTTATGGAGGGGAAAATATTAGGGAAGGTGATAACTTTGTTAGAAAAAAGCTCTTTAGCCAAAATTAAAAAAAACGTAGAAGATTCGGTAGGCAAAAAAGTAATATTAAAAGCTAACAAAGGGAGGAAAAAGACGACTGTAAGAGAAGGGATATTAGAAAGTGCATATCCAAGTATATTTGTTGTTAAAATATCTAATGAATATAATAGCATTAGAAGAGTATCTTATACCTATTCAGATATATTGACAGAAACTGTAGAAGTAACTATATGTGGAGAAACAGAGAAAACTAAAATTAGTTAATATAAAAGAAGAACAAAGATTTTCTTTGTTCTTCTTTTTATATTAATTAGTTTTTATGATATAATAAGAAAAAACCAAAGATAAGGTGGTATATTATGAAGAAAAAAGTTTTCATATCATTAACTGTTGCTGTTGTTGTTATTTCTAGCGTGGCTCTAAATAGCATTAATAAAAATGGGGAAAATAAAATTACAAAATACAAAAAGGAAAATACAGAGAAAGAAAAAGTTGTTGTTGCTAATAGGTCTACAAAGGAATTTGAAAGTGTTTCTAAAAAAGTGGAGAAAAAATATGAAGGGGAAGCTTTAAATGTAGTTGAACATAATGGTAAAACAAAAATATATGAAAAAAATGATGAGGGAAGCCAGGTAATTTCTATAATTAATGATTATGATAAGGTAGAGCTTTTAGAAACTTTACCTAAAGGATGGTTTAAGGTAAAATTAGGAGATGGACAAATTGGATATGCAGATGCTAGATACATAAGATCTGAAAAAGTTCCGCCACATAATTATAATGAAAATTCTTCAGAATGGGTTCTCAAATTCAATGAAGAAAATCAGAAGTTAAGAATATATAAAGGTGGAAAACTTGTATCGGAAAGTTTAGGTTCTAGTGGACTGAAAGATGCCTTCACTCCCAAGGGAGTATTTGAGATAGAAAGTGGGAGAAGAGGATATTGGGCATATATACCTCGTTTTGAGCAAGGAATGAAATACTGGGTTGGATTTAAAGGCACTTATTTATTCCACTCAATTCCTTTTACAGAGGATCAAAAAATTATAGAAGAAGAAGCAAAAAAACTTGGGAAACCTTCAAGTCATGGTTGTATTAGATTGCCAATAGATATATCTAAGTATATATATGACAAAGTACCAGATGGAGCATTAGTAATAATAGAATAAAAAATCTACCTTAAGGTAGATTTTTTATTCTGAGCAAAAAAATACCGACTTATTATAGTCGGTATTTCATATAAAATAGGGAAATGAGCCTGGCTATATAGCTAGCTCTTTACGGGGAAGAAAGACCACTTGGAAGTCTTCCATGATTCATTATATATGAGGTTATACGTTTAAGTAAATAGGTCTTTGGGATTAATTCACTTTTGTGTTAAAGACTTATGGCTAGGGTCCACTGAATAATATATTTTTCAAAAAATATTTTATTCATCTTTTTAAACATTAAAGCATACATATCTTCATATAATATACAAATGGTATTGTAGGAGGAGATATAATGGCTGTGGAATTAATGAAAGACAATTTAAGAATTAATGAAATAAAAAGAAAAGAAGAATTACAGACATTAGTAGAAACAGAAATATATCTAGAACAATCGAAACCAGATATAGATAAAATACTTTGGGTTCAGGGGAAGCCAGAAATAACCAATGTTAAAATAGTAAAAGATAAACTATTAATTAGTGGATTAGTAAAATCTAAAGTAGTTTATAAATCTTCTGAAGAGAATTCATCTATACAAACTTTAGAAGGAACTAGTGATTTCCGAGAAGAAATAAATATGGATGGAATAAATAAAGATATGATAGTTAAAGCAAATGCTAATATAGAACATATAGAATACGAACAAGTAGATGGAAGGAAGGTATCATTAAATGCTCTAGTAAATATTGAAAGTAGAATAGAAAAGAGTAATTTAATAGAAATGGTGAAAGAAATTAAGGAAGTAGAGAATTTAGAGGTGCTGAAAGAAAAGGTAAGATATAATCATTTTCTAGGTGAAGGTAATACTCATAGTTTAATACATGAAGCCTTTGAAGTTGATGATGATATGCCAGATATTGATGAAGTACTTAAGCTGGATCTAAGAGTTCATGAGGATGAGTCTAAAGTAGTAGAAGATAAAATAATAGTTTCAGGAGTTATAGAATGTTCCATGGTATACCAAGGAAAAAATGAAATTAATTCTATAAACAAAGAAATAGCATTCAATCATTTTGTAGATGTAGAAGGTGCTATAAAAGATTCTAAAAAACAATTAGAAATGAATATAGATTCGGTAAATTATGAGGTTAAAGAAAATTTAGAGGGAAATTTAAGAATATTAGATTTAGAAATAAGGATCGGAATAGATGGAAAAGCATATGAACAGAGAGAGAAGAATATTGTTCTAGATGCCTATTCTACTAAAAAGGAAATAGATATTGAAAGGAAAGAAATAGAAATTGTAGAGAATGTAAAAGAATTGGAAAGTAAAGAATCCATTAAGGGTAGAATTGATCATTCAAATTTTGAAAAAGTTTATAGTATAGAAGGAAGTTCTACGATATTAGATAGTAGGATATTAGAAAATAAAATAATATTAGAAGGACTTTTAATATTAAATATACTGTATCTTGATTCTGATTCTGATGAAATAAATACATTAAAAGAAGAGATACCTTTTAAATCCTATATAGAGTCAGAAGGAATAGACGAAACTATGACTACAGAAGAGGAAAGTATAGTAGAGAAAATAAATTATAAAATTAATGATGAAAAATTAGAATTAGAAGTCTCTATTAAAAATTTAATAGAGCTAAACAGAAGAAAGAAAATAAATACTATATTGGATTTAAAAGAAAGTGAAGATTACATAGATAAAACTAAAAGACCAAGTATCATTATATATGTAATTCAGAAAGGGGACTCCCTTTGGAATATAGCCAAAAGATATAATACTACAGTAGATGAGTTAATTTCTTCAAATGATATATCATCACCAGACATATTGATGCCAGGAGAAAAGATAATAATAGAAAAAAATGTAGATATGAATTTTTAGCCTTTAGGAGTATTGCCTAAAGGTTTCTAT
Organism: Anaerosalibacter massiliensis; assembly: GCF_024623155.1. Taxonomy (NCBI): domain Bacteria; kingdom Bacillati; phylum Bacillota; class Tissierellia; order Tissierellales; family Sporanaerobacteraceae; genus Anaerosalibacter; species Anaerosalibacter massiliensis. The sequence goes on along the minus strand of NZ_JANJZL010000005.1, from coordinate 11,138 downwards.
TATTTCTAAGAAAAGTTATATATGTTATAATGAATTTATTAAATAAAAAAGAAAGGGAAAGGTATATGGATGAGTTTAAAATAGAAGCCTATGGGAAGATTAATCTAGCACTAGATGTTGTAGGAAGAAGAAATGATGGTTATCATGATTTGAATACAATTATGCAGCAAATTGATTTAAAAGATATTATCACCATTAAATCTAGGGAAAAAGGAATTAAAATTGAATGCAATATTCCAGAGGTTCCATTAAACTCCTCTAATTTAGTTTATAATGCTTGGGATAAGATGAAAGAAAAAAGTGGTTTAGATAGAGGAGCCCATATAATAATTGAAAAAAACATTCCAGTAGCTTCAGGACTTGCAGGAGGAAGTACAAATGCAGCTGCAGTTCTTAAGGGGCTAAATAAACTTTGGAGATTAAATCTATCAAATGAAGAGTTAATGGACATAGGAGTTAGTATTGGAGCAGACGTACCTTTTTGTATTGTAGGAGGAACAGCATTGGCGAAGGGAATTGGAGAAAAATTGGAAACATTAAGTAGTTTTTCTAATAAATTTATTCTTTTAGCTAATCCAGGAATGCCTGTATCTACTACTCATGTATATGAGAAATTAAATATTGATGGTATAAAGAAAAAGCCTAATATGGACATGCTAGTTCAAGCAGTTGAAAATGATGATTTATATTTTTTAGCTAAAAACATGGAAAATGTTTTAGAAGAAGTAACTATTAAAGAATTTAAAGAAATAAAAACCATAAAGGAAGATATGATCAAATATGGTGCTATAGGCAGTTTAATGAGTGGTAGTGGACCTACGGTATTTGGAATATTTGACAATGAAAAGGACTTAATTAGATGTAAAAATAAATTAGAGAAAAAAGTGGATAAAGTTATAATAACTAAAACTATTTGAATAATATTCCCACTTCTTGTAGAAAATATAGTTAGTAAAGACTACAAGAGGTGGGAATATTGTCTTTTAAATTTAAAATTAGTCTTAAAGAATATTTTGATATTTATTTATTAATAGCTTTTTTACTTCCATCTTTATTTATTTTTTTTATAGATTTACCAAGATTGAGAAAGGATAAATTGGAAAAAGAAGCTAAAATATCAAAATTTATTGCTATTGTATATATAATATTAGGCCCTATAGCCTACTTGTTTTCTAAAATAATATAGGAGGTTTACATGGAAAATAATATTCCTATACAAAAAAAACTAGATGAAAATATGAAAACTATAAAAGAAATATTTATAGATTGTGATGACGTAGTATATAGAGAATTTAAAGTAGGAGTAAAACAAAATTTTTCCCTAGCCATAATATTTATAGACGGCCTTATTGACCAAGATATGGTTAGCGATTTTGCTCTTAGACCTCTATTGGAGGCATCTAGATATTTAGAGCCAAACCCTATAACAATAAAGGATAATCTTTACAACCTAATAAAAGATGGAAATATTTCTGCAAGTGAAATAAAGGAAGTAGAAACAATTGATGAGGCTTTAGAAGCTATATTAGTAGGAGAAACAGCTCTTTTAATAGACGGATATAAGAAAATTATTATATTATCCTCTAGAGGTTGGGAAAAAAGAAGTATTGAAGAACCTCAAACTGAAACTTTAATAAGAGGACCAAGAGATGGTTTTACAGAAAATTTAAAAACAAATACTGTCCTTATTAGGAGAAGAATAAAGGATCCAAGTTTGAAGATAAAAATGATACAAGTAGGGAAAAGAACTAGGACAGATGTAGCAGTCTTATATGTAGATGATATAGTGAATGAGGATTTACTGAATGAGGTAAAAAAAAGACTTGAAGATATAGAAGTGGATTCAGTGTTAGATAGTGCAATATTAGAAGAGCTTATAGAAGATAATTACATATCGCCTTTTCCTCAGACAGAAAATACAGAAAGGCCAGATTCAGTATCAGCTTCTTTATTAGAAGGAAGAATTGCACTAATAGTAGATAATACTCCTTTTGTTTTAATTTTGCCAGCTACTTTAGGAACTTTAATGCAATCATCAGAAGATTATTATACTAGATGGACTATAGCTAGTATAGCTAGAATTATAAGATATATTGCTGGATTTGTAGCTGTACTGGCCCCAGGCCTATATATAGCTATAACTGCTTTTCATCCAGGGTTACTTCCTACCAGACTGGCTTTCTACTTAGCTTCAACTAGGATAAATGTACCTTTTCCTGCAGTGGTAGAAGCTTTTTCTATGGAATTGACCATAGAGTTTTTAAGGGAAGCAGGAACTAGACTATCTGGACCTATTGGTACAACTATTGGAATAGTAGGAGGACTTATAATAGGTCAAGCAGCAGTGGAAGCAGGTATAGTAAGCCCTCTAATGATTATAATAGTAGCTGTAACTACAGTGGCTTCTTTTACTTTGCCAAGTTATGAATTTGCAGCAGGTCTTAGGTTTTATAGGTTTGTCATTATGATATGTGCATCATTATTAGGACTTTATGGAATAATGCTAGGTCTTATTTTTATGGGAACTCATTTAGTTAAACTAAATAGTTATGGAATACCATTTACAACTCCATTCTCAGGAATTGGAATGGCAACAGGTGATTTAAAAGATATAATAGTTAGACTTCCAATTATAAGGTTAAAGTATAGACCAGATTTTACATTTCCAAAGGATAAAAAGAGGAATAAATAGGGTGATATTATGGAAAAGAACAACAGGGTATCTAATAGACAACTGCAAGCTCTTATAATAACTACAAGTATAGGTGTAGGAATACTATCCTTACCTAGTTCTGTAGCAGATATTATGGGGAATACTGGATGGCTAGCTATTCTTCTTGGAGGATTAGCAATATTACCTTTTATATATATAATGAATAAATTAGGAGAAATGTATAGGGGAAAGATATTTTATGATTATGGCAAAGAAGTAGTTGGGAATATTATATTTAAAATATTTTCTTCCATATATTTAATTTATTTCTTAGTTCTATTAGCTTTTATAGTCAGGGTTTTTGGAGAAGTTATTAAAGCATTTCTGTTAGATAATACGCCATTAGAAGTTATAATTTTTACCATGCTCTTAGCTACTTCCTATATTGGAAGAAGTAATATTGAAGCTATATCTAGAATGGCTCTTATAATACTTCCAATAATAATTATAATAACTATAGTTTTTATTTTATTTTCCATACCTACTTTAGATTTCACTAATTTACTTCCTGTTTTTCAAATAAATATTAAGGATATTCCAAGAGGTATGTCAACAGTTTTTTTTAGTTATGTAGGATTTGAAATAATACTCATAGCTTTAGCTTATATTGAAGATAGTGAAAATGCTTTAAAATGTAGTTTTAATGGTATATTTTATACAACAATTATATATTTAGTTACTTTCCTTATAACAATTGGCCAACTAGGGATACATGAACTTAAAAAACAGATTTGGCCATCTCTTTCTATTATGAGTGAAGTAGAGTTACCGGGATTTTTTATAGAGAATATAGATGGAATGTTAATGGCAGCCTGGGTTTTAATAGTATTTGCTACTATGGGGCCTGCAATTTATACAGGGGGAGTTATATTATCGAGTCTATTTGATACTAAAAAGCATGATTTTTTTGTTCTACCTATGATTCCCATAATCATGGGTCTATCTTTAATTCCTGAAAGCTTAAGTCAAGTATATTCAACTATGGGAAATATAGTAAAATACCTAGCTATTTTTAGTATAGTTATAGCACCTACAACAATTTTTATAGTAGCTCTCTTTAAGGAAAGGAAGAGTTTATGAAAAAGTATTTAATGATAGTATTTATAATATTAATAACTACTTTACTTACAGGTTGTTGGGATGTAGCAGAAATAAATGAAAGAATATTTGTTACAGCTATTGGAATAGATTTAAACGAAGATCCAAATGTAGAAGGAGAATATTTAATGACATATGTTTATCCAAATATTGCCTCTATAAAAGAGAATTCTAGCCAAAAAGAAGCAAAATTTGTTAAAATGACTGTAGCTAAAAGTCCTTTTTATGGTAGTAGACAACTTACAACTAGATTAGATAAACCACTATATTTTAAGCATACGAAAGTAATAGTGATAGGGGAGGATTTGTTAAAAGAACCAGATAAAATAAAAGAAATTTTTGATGGTTTAGGAAGAGATCCAAGAATAAATAGGAAGGTAAAGATAGTTGTAGCTCAAGGCAAAGCTAAGGATATTTTAAGTGTAAAAACTGAGCAAGAATTAGTAATAGGCGGTTATTTAAACAGTATGCTCCAAAATAAGAAAGTATCTGCAAGATTTACGGAACAAAATTTTTCAGATTTAATAAAAGATTTGCAGATTTCAAAGGTTTCTACAGCTCCAAGGGCAGTACCTAAAAAAGATGAGTTTAAATTATCTGGTGCCGCTATTTTAAAAGATTATAAATTAATAGGATGGCTAGGGGAAATGGAAAACAGTTTTTTAGCTTTATCTAAAGGAGAGGTAGTTTCTGATATAATAAATACTTATTATGAAGACACAATAATTTCTTATATAATATCTAATAACATAGCTAATAAGAATGTTTATTTAGACAAAGACAATATAAATGTAGATATAAATATATATACTGAAGGATATCTTCAAGAATATAAATATGAGGAAGATACTAATGCATTTGATGAAGAATTTTTGCAGACTGTGGAAAATAGATTGGAAAATGAGATAGAGGAAAATTTAGGCAAGATAATAGACATGTTTCAAAATAAATATAGGTCAGATGCATTGGGCATAGGAGAACATATAAGTAAGTTTCATCATAGAGTTTGGAAGGATATAGGAGGTAATTGGGAGGAAATATTTCCTACTATAAATATAAATGTAAATGCAGATGTCAAAGTGAGAAGAACTGGACTTACAAAATAATTTTGAAAAATATGAATAAAAAAATTAAAAAAGCCAAGACTTAGTAATAGATGAGAAAAAAGAAATGGACAAGGTTGGAAAAAGGAGGCAATAAAATGAAACAAAAGAAAACAGTTCTTATATTTTCCTTAATTTTAATCTCCATAGTATACATAGTATTCCCATATATATATTCAAAAAAGGATGAAACTGCTTTTAACGTCAATAAAGATATGATTAGATTTCATGTAATAGCTAATAGCGATTCTAAGAATGATCAAAAATTAAAATTACAGATTAGAGATAAGATATTAGAAGAAATGGGTTCAGAATTTAATGAGTCCAAAAGTATAGAAAATTCTAGAGAAATAATAAACAAGAATCTAAATAAAATAAAAGATATTGCAGAAAATGAAATCATAGCAGAAGGCAAGGATTACAATGTAGAAGTAGTATTAGGCAATGATAAATTTCCAACAAAAACCTATGGGGATTTAACATTACCTGCAGGAGAGTATGAAGCATTAAAGGTAGTTATAGGAGAGGGAAAAGGACAGAATTGGTGGTGTGTTATGTTTCCTCCTCTTTGTTTTGTAGATATAACTCATAGTGTATCTCCAATGGATGAAGAAGAATTTAAAGAAGAAATTAATAAAAAAGAAAAAGATGATGAAAAAGAAGATGAGACAAATGTGACAAATGAGATGGAAGAAGATGAAAAAGAAATAATTGAAGAAAGATATGTAAAAGAGGAAATAAAAGAAGATATACATGATGACAATGAAAATGAAGAAACAGAAATTTTAGAAGAAGAGAAAATAGTTTTAAAGTCAAAGGTAGTAGAAGTATTTGAAAAAACAAAAACTCAAATGGCAAGAATGTTTATAATAGAATAAAACTGTGAGTCAGAAGGGGGACCTCTGCTCACAGTTTTTTATTAATTAAGACTTTAATTTCTTAATATATGCTTTTTATCTATATTCTTGAATAAAAATTATAATTCTACAAAAAATAAGGGCGAAACTAAATTGTGAACTGAAAGGAGGATATTCTTTTGAGGAAAAGATCTTTTAATAAAAGACTATTTAATGTATGTATATTGACAATAATTTTTATTTTAGTAATAACTCTTTATAAATCTGAAAGTTTTCCTATGGAAGCTTCAGCATACCAGTCTTCTAAAGTTTTATATTGGGGCACAAGAGGTCAAGATGTTAAAGATGTTCAATGGAAATTAAGAAATTGGAAATATTATAATGGAAAAGTAGATGGTATATATGGTGCAGATACTTATAGAGCTGTGAGAAGATTTCAAAAGAAAAATGGCCTTAAAGTAGATGGAGTAGTAGGAGTGTCTACTGCAAGAGCTATGGGATTGAATTTTGCAACAACTTCTAGAGGTGCAGCTCCTGCTTCATCTACAGCAGGAATTAATAGAAAAGATGATGTATACCTTTTAGCAAGGGCTATTCATGGGGAGGCAAGAGGAGAACCTTATGTAGGGAAAGTAGCTGTAGGAGCTGTAATACTTAATAGGGTTAGACATCCCTCTTTTCCTAATACAGTAGCAGGGGTTATATATCAGCCACTAGCTTTTACAGCAGTAGCAGATGGGCAGATGAATTTAGCACCAAATAAAGATTCTATTAATGCAGCAAGGGATGCTTTAAATGGATGGGACCCAACTTATGGTTGCATATATTATTGGAATCCAGCTACAGCCACTAGCAAATGGATTTGGTCTAGAAAGGTAACACTTAAAATAGGTAAACACTGGTTTGGAGTATAAGGAGGGATTTAATGGATAAGAAAAGATGGATAATTCCTACTGTGTTGGCTGCAGTACTGATAATATCTTTAGTATGGGGTTATAACCAATTTAATCTAAGAAATGACTATGAAACAGCTCTAATTAATCATTATCAAAGGCTTTTCTATGACACTAAAAAACATGTAGAAAATTTACAAGTATCCCTTTCAAAAGCTTTAGTTTCAGATTCAAAGGAGCAAAATGTTTTGTTATTATCCCAAATTGTAAATGAAGCTTATTTTGCTCAAGATAAATTATCTCAAATGCCAGTAGCTCATGCTGAAATAGCAAAAACAGAGAAGTTTTTAACTCAGGTGGCAGATTATAGCTATTCACTTATACAGAATCATTTAGATGGGAAAGAACTGACTAGTAAGCAAAGGGAGACATTATTTAATTTACAAGGAAATTCATCTAATTTCAACAAGGAACTGTCTTTATTACACGATAAATTAATACAGGGGAATTTTAGAGAAACAACAATTAGTTCAAGACAAAGAAATAAATTGCAAGAGGCAAATAAGGAAATGGTTCAAACTAGACTTGTAAATTTAGAAAAGGAAATAGGAAAGTCTCCAGAGTTAATATATGATGGACCTTATTCAGATCAAATATTGAATAAAAAGCCTGTAGGATTAGGCAACAAAAAGGTGACAAAAAATGAAGCGGAAAGAATTGCAAGACAATTTGTAGGAGATAAAAAAGTTAGCAAAATAACTACTTTTGAAGAAGGGAAAGATATGCCTAAAGCTGCAATACCTTCCTATACTTTCAGTATAGTGCCTAAAAATAAATCAGAAGATATGGCAACTCATATAGGTATAAGCAAACAAGGTGGAAAAGTAGTGTGGATGGCAAATCCTAGAGGAATTTCTAAAAACAATTTATCTATGAAGCAGGCAGAAGAAAGGGCATTAAAATTTCTTGAGGAAAAAGGATATACTAATATGGAATCTAATTATTCCTTAAGATATGATGGAGTAGGAGTATTTAATTTTGCATATAAAGAAGGAGATGTAACTATATATCCAGATCTTATAAAGATAAAAGTAGCATTAGATAATGGTGAGGTAGTAGGATTTGATTCATCTGCTTATTTAATGAATCACAAAAAAAGAGATATACAAACGCCAACTATTACACCGGAGAAGGCAAGAGAAGCAGTAAAAATAGACTTTGATATAAATAGTACTAGGTTAGCTATAATTCCAAAAGGGAATAGAGAAGTACTTTGCTATGAATTTAAAGGAAAATATAAAGGTTCAGATTTTATCATATATATAAATGCGTTAAATGGAAAAGAAGAAGATATACTTCAAATAATAAAAAGTGAAAATGGTACATTAACTTTTTAAAAATATTAGTTGTAAAACTCCCCCTTTATCTGTACAATATAAATAAAAGGGGGAGTTTTAATGGACAATAGACCCATAGGTGTATTTGACTCAGGAATTGGCGGACTTACAGTCCTGCAAGAAATTACGGAACAACTTCCAGGAGAAGATATAATATACTTTGGAGATACAGCTAGAATTCCTTATGGGACCAGATCAAGGGAAACGGTTATAAAGTATTCCTTCCAATGTATTAGATTCCTCTTAAGTAAAGACATAAAAGCAATAGTAATAGCATGCAATACAGCTAGTGCTATGGCTCTAAAAGAAGCAAGGAAAGTATTTGATGTTCCTATAATAGGAGTTATAGATCCAGGTTCTAATGCAGCTGTATCCTCGACTAAAAACAATAAAATCGGAGTCATAGGTACTACTGGAACAATAAATAGTGAAGCCTACCAAAAAAGAATAAGAAGAGCCCATCCTAATTCAGAAGTAATTGGAGTTTCCTGTCCCTTATTTGTTCCAATAGTAGAAGAAGGTTGGGAAGATACAGATGTAGCTTTTTTAACAGCAGAAAAATACCTTTTAGAATTAAAAGAACATAATATTGATACTTTAGTTTTAGGCTGTACACATTATCCAATACTTAGGTATACTGTGGATAAGGTTATAGGTGATAAAGTAAAGCTTATAAACCCAGCTTATGAAACAGCTAAATGTACTAAAAAGCTTCTTAAAGATAAGAAACTCTTATCTGATAAAATAGATGGATCTAAGTGTGAATTCTATGTTAGTGATGATCCAGAAAAGTTTAGAAGAATAGGGGGCAATATATTAAGAAAGGAAATAGCTACAATCCAAAAGGTTAATATAGAAGTACTTTAATATTGAAAATATAGGCACTGTTTCAGTGCCTACTATTAAATAGTTAATGCCTAAAATTAAGCGGGCATAGGAGGTTTTAGAATGAATGATAGTTTTGTGAAGGAAAATGTTTTTGAAATATTAGACTATATTAGTGAAGGCATATATATTATTGATAAAAATGGCAGAATAATCTACTACAATAAATTTGCTCAAATAATTGATGATATAGATGGAGATGAGGGCATAGGAAGACATATATTAGAAGTTTATCCTTCCCTTTCATATGATACTAGTACCCTTCTTACCGTTACAAAAACTGGAGAACCTATTCTAAATGTAGAACAGACTTTTCTAAATTATAGAGGGAAAAAAATAACTACTATAAATTCTTCTTTACCTATAAAATCCAATGGGAAAGTTGTAGGGGCACTAGAAATATCTAGAGATATAACTCAAGTAAAACAAATGTCAGAAACTATAGTAGAGTTACAAGATGAGCTATACAATGGAAAGAAAAAAGGTAAGAAGAAAAAAAAGAAGGATAAGAATAAATGGGCTAAATATACATTTATGGATATAGTAGGAGAAAACAAAAAGATGTTAGACCTTAAGTCTATAGCCTTAAGAGCTGCAGATACTGATGTTCCTGTGCTAGTATATGGAGATACTGGAACTGGCAAAGAGCTGTTTGTTCATTCAATTCACAATGCAAGTCCTAGGAAAGAAAAACCTTTTGTTGTACAAAATTGTGCAGCATTACCTGCCAATTTATTAGAAGGTATATTATTTGGCACTGTAAAAGGAGGTTTTACAGGTGCAGAAGACAGGCCTGGTTTATTTGAATTAGCTCATGGGGGTACATTATTTTTGGATGAAATAAATTCTATGCCTTTAGAATTGCAAGCAAAGCTCTTGAGAGTCCTGCAGGATAATGTAATAAGGAGAGTAGGAGATATAAAGACTAGAAATGTAGATGTAAGAATTATTACAGCTACTAATGTACCTCCAGAAGAAGCAGTGGCTAAAAAACAATTGAGAAAAGATTTATATTATAGATTAAATGTAGTAAGTTTTGAAATACCACCACTTAAAGAAAGAAAAGATGATATTCCTTTATTAACTAATTTTTTCATAGATAAGATTAATAAGAAAACAGGAAGAAAAGTAGAAAATGTATCTAATGAAGTGATGGAAATATTTTTAAAATACAATTGGGAAGGAAACGTAAGAGAATTAGAGCATTTACTTGAAGGAATAATAAGTATATATGATATAAAAACCATAGAGGTAGAACATCTTCCTACTAAACTCAAGAATTATGAAAGGAAAAAAAGAAATAATAATGTAAAATCTTTAAAGGATACCTTAGAAGATGTGGAAAGAAATATGATATTAGATGCTTTAAAAATAAATGATGAGAATATAACTCATACAGCAGACATGCTTAAGATTCCAAGACAAACCCTTCAGTATAAAATAAATAAATATAATTTAAAATAAAAGTATTTAGTGCCAAAACTTTAGCCAAATAACGCCGAAATTTAGGCTAAAAAAACGTTTTTGGCACATTTTATTTTGAACAATAAACTATATATACCCATATTTGAGGGGATTAACAAAAATATTTTACTTGGCACGCAAGTTGCATTAATTGTTAATATATTAGCAAATCCATATTTTGATTTATTAATTAGCTTTTTAAATTAGAAAATACTCTATGTAATTAAGTTTTATATTATGATAGGAGGAGTGTGAAATGAAGAAAGGATGTCCTTATGGAACTCATCGTGTATTAGAACCAAAGGGAGTATTGCCTCAACCAGCTCACAAGATTAGCAATGGTATGGAAATTTATGACAATGAAATACTTATTGATGTACAAACATTAAATATTGACTCAGCAAGTTTTACTCAAATAAGTGAAGAGGCAAAAGGCGATGTTGAAGGAATTAAGAAAATAATGAAAAGCATTGTAGAAGAAAGAGGGAAACATCAAAACCCAGTTACAGGCTCAGGTGGAATGCTTATAGGTACAGTTGAAAAAATAGGACCAGCATTAGAAGGCAAAACTGACCTTAAAGTAGGAGATAAAATAGCTACCTTAGTATCTTTATCTTTGACTCCACTTAGAATTGATGAAATAGTAGAAATAAGACCAGAAATAGACCAAGTAGATATTAAAGGAAAAGCTATACTATTTGAATCTGGACTTTATGCAAAGATTCCAG